>JADJNZ010000011.1 GCA_016714015.1 Gemmatimonadota bacterium | reverse complement strand
GGACGGCCGTCAACCACGCGACGATCACCGCCGAGGTGTCGGAGTAGCGCGCGGCGTGCCGCTTCACCGGCTTCGCGCGGTCGACGCAGCGATACGCGTCGACGCGGCCGCCCGACACGGCGTTGCGCGCCCGATTGCACGAGCTCGCCGCCACGCGGCGGCGTTGGGGCTATCGGCAACTCACGCGCGTGCTGCGGCGCGAGGGCCCGCCGATCAACCACAAGCGCGTGCAGCGCGTGTACCGGGAGGAGGGACTGCAGGTGCGGAAGCGCCGACGGAAGCGGCGCGCGGTGGTGCCGCGCTCGCCCGCGCCGGTGCCGACGCGGGCGAACGAGCGTTGGAGCATGGACTTCGTGCGCGACACGCTGGGCGACGCCCGGTGGTGTCCCGCCGCTTCACCCTCGTGGACGACTGCACGCGGGAGTGTCCCGCAATCGAGGTCGACGTCTCGCTGCCCGGGGAGCGCGTGGTCCGCGTCCTCGACAGCGTCGCCGCGGTGCGCGGCTATCCGCGCGCGATCGTATGCGACACCGGCCCCGAGTTCAGAGCGCGCCGGTCGAGGGGCAGACTCGTCTCGGCGTGGGGCTCGCCTTCATCGACCCGGGGAAGCCCGTGCAGAACGCGTTCATCGAGAGCTTCAATGGGACGTTCCGGGACGAATGTCTGAACGAGAGCTGGTTCGTCAGTCTCGCCGACGCCCAGCGCACGATCGAGGCCTGGCGGATCGACTATGAATGCGAGCGGCCACACAGTGGACTCGACGATCTCACCCCGCGCGAGTTTGCGCGCAAGCACGCCATTACGGCACCAAACTTCATCAACCCTAGCACTGGACCGCATACACCGCTGGTACAGAGTTGGGGGTCACGTCAGCGTGAAGAGACCCGTGGCGGGAAGGAACCAAACTCCCCCACCACGGGTCTGTTCAACACAACCAACTATTCGGTCGTAGTACTACGCGAGTTCAGAACAACGCTTGCAGCGCGGACGATTGCCAGTGCCCGCAACCTTGTTGTACGACTCGATGTTGTTGCCTTCGGTGCACGAGGTGTTGTCGTGATACACCTTCGTTTCCGGCTTCTTGGAATGAAACGCTGAAGTCTTAGCCATAAATGAGAATTCTCCAGAGAGCTTGCGGGATGGTGAACCCTGCCCGTAAGCTTGGTTGCCGCGCCGGGAAGTCCGGCGAGGAAGTGGTGGATGGCGGCCCGCTTCGGCAACCCGCCATCCCCTGCGAATAGGTCCATCGAGAGCGGTGTCAGTACTGAGTCGTGATCGTGGGCCTCGTGGTGAGGCAGCAGCGGGTGAGGTCTTCCGGTCTCTGGCCCGCGTCTGCAGTGATGTGTGAAGGAGCTGTGCAACGGCCCTGAGCGCCCCAAGCGTTTGGGGCCGTTGTCGTCCGAAGATACAGCGAAAGGTGACCGCTTCATCGCCGGACGATTAGCACTCTAGCGTAGAGAGTGCTTGCCAGTCAACGGCTTTGTAAATTTGCCGTAAGTCACTGTTGCGACGAGAGTTAGCACCTTTTTTCACGAGCGCACATTGGCGCTCGGAGAAATCGCGCAAGGGTCTGCTAAGTAGCTGTTCTGCGCCCCCTTGGGAGACCGCCATCACAAAGGATTCGACGGGGTCCGAAGCGGTGTGGACTGTGGTGGAAAAGACGGTGACGCAAGAAAACTCAACTCATACCGCCGGAAAGTCGCGCGCGGCTGCGCGGACACGCTTCCGATCGCTAGGGCCGGATGTCCCTCGCCCTGGCCGGAGACGGTCGGCCGCTTATTTGCCCTCAGGCTCTCGGAATGGCGGGCCGGACAAGGTTCGGGCGGGTCCGAGGGGCGATAGGGCCGCAGGAGGGCAGGACGCGCGGAGGCGGAATATCGGACACCTGAACCCGACTCGGGGGGCCGAGTGACCCTATCCGTCGAAGGCAGAATGGGCCGGACAACTCCGTCACATAGTTTGGCGCAATAGGAGCGGCGCTTCGCGGTCATCCGCGCGTCACTGCCAATGTCGGGTAGAACGAGGTGGAAGCGATCGATGGAGTGCGGGAGCATCGCTGCCCGCTGCCCCTTCCTGAGGGTTGCAACGGCGGCGTAACTTCGTCCCACGTTTGGAACGTGTCTGTTCATCAGCCGACGGGAGGGTCAGCCGATGGAAAAGATTGTCATTACCATCCATCCGTCGACCGACGACGGCGACGCTGTGCTCGCGCTTGAGGCGCTGGAGCAGGGCGCGTACATCCTGCGGTTGCTAGATGCAGTCGGACGCTCGGTTGCTCATGGTGAAAACGGAGTAGCGTGGCGACTCATCAAGGCGTCCACGAACTCGCCGCTGACTCTTGAACTCGGGGTCGATGAGAGCACCGACTTCGCGGACGTGGACTCTTTCGTTGTCGCGGCTCGCGACGGCCTGACTTCCAGCCTCCGTGACATCGCGGAGTCTGGCGCCTTACCGGATTGGCTGCACGAAGAGCTTCGGCCAGTCGCGCGCAACGTGTTCGCCCGCAGCCGTGACGGCCTCGGGTCGGTAGACATTGGCAACGGCAACGGCAAGCGCTTCACCATTGACCGCGCGGTGGCGGAGAAGGCCACGACCATCCTCGACGCCGCTCCCTCGGTCTCCATCGAGGCGGGCAAGGGTGACCGCGCGCTCTGGGGCGAGGTCGAGGGCGTGATCGTGGCGGTCGCCACGTGGTATGGCAAACCTGCCTTCCGTATTTGGTCGCGACAGATCGTGAAACCGATCCCCGTCATCATCCCTGAGGACCTCGTTGACCAGTACGGCAACGCGCACACGCTGAAAGACGTGTGGTCGAATCGCCGCGTGGCTGTGCGCGGTCAGCTCATCTATCGCGACAATGTCATCTCTCGCGTGCTTGCGCAGATGGTGCGAGATGTGCCGAAGGCCGCGCAAGTGGACATCGACCTTCTTCGCGACCCCGACTTCACGGGCGGGCTGGATCCCGTCGAGTACCTACGGCGCTTCTATGAGGGCGAGCTAGTTGGCTAAGCGGCGTGTGTACTGGGATGCGTGCGTCTTCATCGGCCTGCTCAATTCGGAGCCGGGCAAGGTTGACGAAACGCTGAAAGTCTGGCGAGAAGCCGAGCGCGGTGAGACCGAGATTTGGACCTCGGCGTTCTCGATGGTGGAGGTCTACAAGGCCAAGTGCGAAGGCAAGCAGCAGCCCCTGGACCCCGCAAAGGAGCAGCAAATCAACGACCTCTTCGCGCAGCCGTTCGTAGAAGTGGTGATCGTTGACCTCCGGTCGCGCTCTCGGCACGGCGCCTGCTCCGCACCCATCACCCCAAATGCAAAAGCCGACGGATCGGGTTGCACCTCGCGAGCGCGGCAGACTGGAACGTGGATGAGCTGCACACGTGGGACGGAAGCGACTTGCTCGACCTAAATGGGAAGGTCGCGCGCAAGAACGGTACGATGCTGGTCATCTGCAAGCCGTATGAGGCCAAGCCAGCGCCAGGAACTGACCCTGCGCAGGTTGGACTGTTCGAAGGCGGCGCTTCGACCTGAGTCCTCGCACGCCTTTTCGCGACGGCAAGTGACGGGATAGTGTCGTGGATTTCCGCTCACGAGCGGCGCAGGTTGCGTCTAACCTCAACTCCGCGAGCAATCACTATGCCTCTGACAGCACCGAACGGACCAGTACTCCAAGCGTTCTGCAAGGAACAACACTTAACGCAAGGACAACTCGCCGAGCGGTCCAAGGTCAGCGTCCGCACCATCCAGCGCGCCGAGCAAGGTGGAAAGTTACGCAGCGGTGAACTCGCGCTGATTGCACAGGCGCTGAACGTCAGTGCAGACACGCTGTGTGGAGCATCCGTTGCACTTCTCGACGCACAAGAGATCGCTCAAGAGTTCTCGTGCCGCGCGTGTGGAGCGAAGCTTGTTCAGCGCCTGTATGTGGACCACGAGTATGGCGACGCTGAGTTAGACCTCTTTGAGTGCGGTGCGGAGTCTGGGTGGAACGACCGCCCCTGCCCGAAGGACCCGCGCTTCCCCAAGTTCAGCGACTACAAGCTGCACGCGGACAGTGAGAGCGACCGCTTCTATTGCTGGGGGCAGGGTCTGACTCCAATGGCCAAGGCCGTGGACCTACCGCACGGCTTCGGCGCGACAAAGGAGGCGGCGGAGCGCTGGGTCGAGCGCGGCTACATCGCCCTACGGGACGGCTCCGAGGCAGCCGATCGATTCTACCCGTTTAGTGAACACTGCTGACTGCGATCGCTACGCCACGAGCAGGGCGGCGTTACGTGTCTCCTCAGCGGTCGCGTGCTGATAGCACATCGTGACCGTCGCCCTGCCGATCCAGCCGCCGCCCTTTGCCACCTCCTGCAACGGCATATGCTTGCGCGCGGTCGCCCAGCCACGGCGGAACATATGCCACCCGCCCTTCTTCCTCGGCGGCAGCTTCGCGTCTCGGATGGCGTCGCGTAACCACCGCCGCGCCTTCGACGCGTCCAAGGGCCGCACGTTGTCATCGGTGGACGGGAACACAGATCCCGCCAGCAAGCGCGTGCCCTGCTTCCGCCACCCCAACAATGCCGCGTGCGCGCTGCATTGAGCGGCAACATGTGCTCGTGCTTCTTGCTGCTTTCGTCGCGCCCGCACACCACTGGATGGTGCCGAATGGTGCATCGGTCGTCGGGGTCAATGTGGAGTTCCCAGCCTTTAGTGGACACCGCGCCGACGTGGCGAGTGCGCGGTGGACAGCCCGGACCATCCGGCGTTTGCGTGGCGGCAAGTCGGCCACTCGGATGCGAGGCGCTCCACTGCGGCCAGCATTGGGGATGACGCGGCGATTAATGAGCGCCGCCAAGTGGTCGGCGGTGTAGCCGGTGCGCTTTGCCGCTTCGCGCTGCGTCAGCGCTGCCTCGACATCTTTGGCGGCGGCGAGTTCATCGGCGGCCAAGGTCCAGAGGCGGGCGCAGTTCGGGTCACCGATGCGTTCGAGCGTGCGGGCGCGGGTGCGCCACTCGGTGACAAGGTCGGAGGGCGAGGGCGGCGGGTTCATATCACCGCCAGTGGGGTGCAGACCACTTAGTGAGTGCGTGGTCGGCGGTGCCGGACTATTGAGTGGACTATTGATACGGCCCCAATCAGCCCCCAAAACACCAAAGGCCCACAGCCCGCCAACGGGTTGTGAGCCTTTGGTTTAGATCGGTTTATCGGGACGGCGGGATTCGAACCCGCGACCCCCTGAACCCCATTCAGGTGCGCTACCGGGCTGCGCTACGTCCCGTCCTTCCGCAGCACATTCAGCTGCGCCGGACAGAACGCGAAACCTAGTGCCCTCCCCCGCCCAAGTCCACCGTTCGGCATCCGCGTATCCCGAGGGCACCCGCACCCCCTCCCTCGCGTTCTCTATTCCATAGACGGGATGCGTGATCGCGCCACGCGCGCGCCGTCCAGACCCCGAGCCGGATCCACCCTGCCCGACACCGACCGCGCCACCGCCCCTCGCGTCCTCCTCACCGGCGCCACGGGGTACATCGGCGGACGACTCGCCCCGCGCCTCCTCGAGCGCGGGTACCGCGTCCGTTGCTATACCCGCAGCGGGGCGAAGCTCCGCGCGCGGCCCTGGGCGGACGACCCGGCCGTCGAGGTCTTCGAAGGTGACGCGACCGACGAGGCCGCCCTGCAGGAGGCGCTCACGGGGTGCGAGGCCGCCTACTTCCTCATCCACTCGATGGACGCGGCGGGGCATGAGTATCGCGAACGCGATCTCGCCATCGCCGAGCGATTCGCGCGCGCCGCCGGGGCCGCGGGGGTCAAGCGCATCCTCTACCTCGGCGGGCTCGGCGACAGTGCGGACGACCTGAGCGGGCACCTCGCGTCCCGGCGGGAAGTGGAGGCGGCGCTCGGCGGGGGCGGGGTGCCGGTCACGGTCCTCCGCGCGGCGATGATCATCGGCTCGGGGTCGGCCTCGTTCGAGATCCTGCGCTACCTCGTCGAGCGCCTGCCGATCATGCTCACGCCGCTCTGGGTGCGCACGGAAGCGCAGCCGATCTCGGTGCGCGATGTGCTCTTCTGTCTCGTCGCGGCGCTCGAGACGCCGGCGACGACGGGGCGCACGATCGACATCGGCGGGCCGGACGTCTGGACCTACGAGCAGATGATGCAGGAGGCGGCGCGCGCGCTGCGGCTGCCACGGCGCGTCGTCATCCCGATCCCGGTGCTCACACCCAAGCTGAGCGCGCTCTGGATCCACCTGGTCACGCCGATGCCGGCGAGCATCGCGCGGCCGCTCGCGGAAGGGCTGCGGAACCGGGTGGTGCTACGCAACGACGACGCGCAGCGACTGATGCCGCACCGGTGCCGCACGATCCCCGAGGCGATGGCCGCGGCGGTCGCCGGCGCGCGGCGGGAACCGTGGAGACCGCCTGGTCGGACGCGGGGGCGATCCCGGGCGACCCCCGACTGGGCGGGGGCACGATGTTCATCGATACGCGCGCACTCGAGACGCCGGCGGATCCGGCGCGCGTCTGGCGCGCCATCTGCGCGATCGGCGGGGAGCAGGGCTACCACACGGCCGACGTCCTCTGGAAGCTCCGCGGCGCGCTCGACCGGCTCTTCGGCGGACCGGGGCTCCGGCGACGCCTGAACCCCATTCAGGTGCGCTACCGGGCTGCGCTACGTCCCGTCCTCTCCAGAGCCCCGCCTCCTGCATCCCGCAGCGGGCCCCAGCCGGACAGAACGCGAAACCTAGTGCCTCACCCCACCCAAGTCTACCGCCGGACCTCCACCCGTCCGAGGTACTGCAGATCGTCCTCGTCGAGCCGCACGGTGTAGACGACGCCGGCACCGACGCCGATGATCTTGGTCCGCGCCGGCGCGCGCCAGCGCCCGACGAGTGCGCCGCTCGCGTCGATCACGTCCCACAGCTCGCGGTCCAGGCGGATGGGCGTCGAGCGCCGGACCCAGAGCATGCCGTCCGGCGCGGCGAGGACCGCCATCGGCGTGATCGCGGGGAAGGTCGCCGGCCAGGTCGCGGGCGGGGTCATGTTGATGTCGAGCGAGAAGCCGGGCGGCATGCTGCGCTGCGCCGCCTTCATCTGCTCGGCGAGGACGCGCTTGGCCTCGGCCATCTCGGCGTCCTTGTCGGCCTGCGTCACGGGAACGCGATCGTACGCGATGGGGCGGCCGGTGGTGCGCGTGCCGTTGGGGGCGATCATCTCCACCGTGTAGGTGCTTCCGTGGACGATCGCGACGCGGCCGTCGGGGAAGGCGGCCCAGGAGTCGGCGGTCACGAGGCCCGGGAAGGCCATCTTGTACTTGATCACCTGCCCCTCGACCTGCATCTCGGGCTTGCCGCTGGTCGGGAAGCGGACCCGGCCGAGCGTCGTGCGGGCGGCACCGGTGGCGCGCGGATCGAAGCGGATGATCGCGACCGAATCGGGGATGGAGACACCGCCCGAGCCGGGGTTCACTTCCATGGTGCCGGTGTACATGCGGCCGGCGTCGTCGACGTTGAACGGGGCCATGAGCACGGTCTTGGTGGCCGCGTCGAACATCTCGAGATGGAAGGGCACGCCCGCCTTGAGGTCGGGGAGGAAGACGGTGAGACGCTGCTGCGCCGCATCGAGGGCCCAGATGGTATCGCCGCGGACGCGGAAGACGGCGCCGGGGGTGCGGTACTCGCCCGGACCGGCACCCTGACGGCCGAGGGCGTTGCGCTCGCCGGTGGAGAAGTTGACGACGGCGAGCTCGCCGTCCATCGCGTCGACGACCGCGACGCGGCCGCGACCGATCTCGCGGACACCGGCGATGAGCGAGAACGGATCCTCGAGCTCGCGCGTGGGACGCGGCAGGTCGCGGACGGCGGGCGCGGCCTGGGCGGCGAGGTCGCGCGACGGCGTGACGAGGGTGACGAGGGTAAGGGCTGCCGCGGTGGAGATGGCGGTCAGGGACCAACGCTGCCGGTGACGGCGCACGGGATGCTCGCTCGGTGTGGGGGTGTGCATCAATTACGTACCCCGGAGGCTGGGTGTTTCCCCGTCCGTCGGCCGCGTCCGGCCGGGGCCGGTCGAGGCGGTCCGGGCGCTAGAATTGTCCGATGCTCAGGCGAATCCTCACGCTCGGCGCCGCCCTCGCGATCGCGGCCACCCCCGACGCTGCCCCCCTCCGCGCGCAGGCGTATGACGTGCGCATCCTCCGGGACACCTTCGGCGTGGCGCACGTGCGCGGCCGGACCGACCGCGACGCGGCCTACGGGCTGGCGTGGGCCCACGCGGAGGACGATTTCGAGAACATCGAGCGGATCTTCCTCGCGACGCGCGGGGCGGCGGGGCGCGCGTACGGGAAGGCGGGGGCACCCTCGGACTTCCTGCTCGCCTTCCTTGACGCGCGTCGCACGGCGGAGACCCGCTACGACTCGGACCTCGACGCCGCGACGAAGGCGATCCTCATCGGCTACACGGACGGATTGAACGCGTACGCCGCGGCGCATCCGGACGACCTGCTGCCGATCACGCGGCGGCTCTTCCCGATCACGCCGCAGGACATCGTGACGGGATTCGTGCTCACGTCGCCGCTCTTCTACGGGCTGGATGCGGTGCTGGGGGCGCTGATCGAGGATTCCCCGTTCCCCGCCCCGCCGCCGGAGGAGCGCGGTTCGAATGGCTTCGTGGTGGCGCCGTCGCGGAGCGGCGACGGGGTGACGCGGCTCTTCTCCAACTCGCACCAGCCGTGGACGGGACCGCTCGCGTGGTACGAGGCGTCGGTGCACAGCGAGGAAGGATGGGACTTCGCGGGAGCGCTCTTCGCCGGGTCGCCGGTGCCGCTCCTCGGGCACAACCGGACCCTCGGCTGGACGAACACGGTGAACATGCCGGACCTGGTCGACCTCTACCAGCTCACGGTGAAGGACTCGGCCGGTGCGCAGTGGTATCGCATGGACGGCGAGTGGAAGCCGCTCGTGCGCGAGGAGGTGAAGCTGCGCGTACGCGTGGCCGGCGTGACGGTCCCGGTGAAGCGCGTGGTGTACCGGAGCGGGATCGGGCCGGTGCTCAGGACCAAGCGCGGCTACATCGCGGTGAAGTACGCGGGGATGGGCGACGCGCGGCAGGTGATGGAGTACTATCGCCTCACGAAGGCGCGCGACCTCACCGAGTGGCGCGCGGCGCTGGCGCTCCAGTCGGTGCCGGCGACGAACTTCGTGTACGCGGATGCGGCGGGGCACATCGCCTACGTGTACAACGCGCTCTTCCCGCGGCGGCGCGCGGGGTTCGACTGGTCTGGGATCGTGCCCGGGGACACGAGCGCGACAGCGTGGGATGGGTACGTCCCGTTCGATTCCATCCCGCAGGTGATCGACCCGGCGAGCGGGTTCCTGATGAACGCGAACAACACGCCGTTCCGGGCGACGGATGCGGCGAGCGACCTGCGGCGCGCGGACTATCCGGCGTGGATGGGGATCGAGCCGCAGATGACGAATCGGGCGGTGCGCGGATTGGAGCTCCTCTCGGCGATGCCACGGATCACGCGCGACTCGCTGCTGCGCGTGAAGTACGATGCGACCTACTCGATGCAGTCCTGGATGGGGACGCGGCTGCGGGCCGCGCTGGCGATGGACACCACGGGCGATGCGCGGGCGGCGCGGGCCGTGCGGCTGCTCGCGGGATGGGACGGTGCGCTCGGGGACGACCGCCCGGCCTCCGCGATGGGCACCGTTATCGCGCTCGACTGGCTGCGGGCGAAGTACGGGCACTATCCCGCTCCGCCTGCCGAGGAGTCGGTGCGGCGCGGTGCGAAGGAACTGGAGCGGACGTTCGGTCGGCTGGACGTGCCGCTGAGCGAGTACGTGCGACTGCGACGAGGGACGCTGGATCTGGCGCTCGGGAATGGCGGCGGCGACGTGTTGCGCGCGGTGTACTCCACGCGGCAGCGTGACGGGCGTCGGGAGGCGACGACCGGGGACTCGTTCGTGATGCTCGTGGAGTGGGCGGCGGATGGGACGCTCCGGGCGGAGAGCATCCAGCCGTTCGGGAACGCGCTCGGGCGTCCCCGGAGTCGGCACTATGCCGATCAGGCGGCCCTCTTCGTGGCGCGACAGCGGAAGGTGGCGCCGTTCACCGAGGCGGAGCAGCGGGCGATGCTGGAGCGGGAGTACCGGGTGCCCTGAGCGGGCGTGCTGTCCAATTCCGCGTCAGTGGCGCATTCCTGGTGCGCCCGGCGAAATTGCGGACGTGACCGCCCCGCCCTTCCGCGCCTCGCGCCCAGTCGCCCGCACGCCCTCCGCTCCGGTGAAGCCGATCATCGTCGGCGTGGGAGAGGCGCTGTGGGACATCTTCCCGAACGGGACGGCGCAGTTCGGCGGGGCGCCGGCGAACGTCGTGATCCACGCAGCCGCGCTTGGGGCGGAGACGTGGCTCGTGAGCGCGGTGGGGAACGACTCGCGCGGCAACATGGCGTTCGAGAAGCTCGACGCGGCGAAGGTGCATCGCGAGACGGTCGCGCGGGTGAACGGCAAGGCGACGGGCGTGGTGCACGTCTCCGTCGACTCGAAGGGACGGCCGAGCTATCTCATCGCGGACGATGCGGCGTGGGACCACATCCCCTGGTCGTCGACGATCGACGGCGTGGTGAAGCGCGCGGAAGCGATCTGCTTCGGGACGTTGGCGCAGCGGTCGCGGCTGTCGCGCGACACGGTGCGGCATGCGGTGGGCGCGACGCCGCCGCGGTCGTGGCGGCTGCTGGACGTGAACCTGCGGGAGCGGTTCTACGACTCGGAAGTGATCAAGACCTCGCTGACGCTGGCGAACGCGGTGAAGCTCAACGCGGACGAGCTGCCGGTGGTGGCGCGCCTCTGCGCGCTGGGCGCGGGCTCGGAGGCGGAGCTGCTCCGCGCGCTCGTGGACAAGTTCGCGCTGCGGCTCGCGGTGCTGACGCGCGCGGAGCGCGGCTCGCTGATGCGCACGCCGAGCACCGAGGTGGAGACGCTGGCGCCGCTGACGACGGTGGTGGACAGCGTGGGCGCGGGGGATGCGTTCACCGCGGCGCTGCTGGTGGGGTTGCTCAACGGGCAACCGCTGGAGGAGGTCGCGACGAAGGCGAACGCCGTCGCGGCGTATGTCTGCTCACAGGTCGGGGCAACGCCCGCGCTGCCGCGCGGCTGACGCACCACTCCTCAGGGCCGCCAGACCACCGGCGGCGAGGCGTTCCCCACCTGGTCGATCGCATTGACGACGATGCCATCGACCTCCATCGCGTTGAGCGCGATGCTCGGGACGTTGGCGCGCACGAGACGCTGCCCCCACTGGCCGTTCGCGCGCCAGCGCACGAGCCACCAGTACGCATCGGGGACGCCGGAAGGACGGATGGCCAGCGCCCCCGGCGTGCCGGTCACGGTGACCGTGGGTTCGGCGGGCGCGACGGCGTCGAGCCAAGTGGTCGCGGGCGGGATGGCGGGCTCGGCGTAGAGCCCGGTGGAAAGGGCGGTGGCGAAACCGCCACGATCGCTGCGCACGCTGCTCGCGTTGTAGAGGATGGTGCCGGTCGCGCCGCCGGTCTCGATGGCCTGCGCGCGCGCGAGGGTGACCTGCGCGGGGATCTCGCCGTTGGCGAAGGCGGAGCCTGTGCCGTCGGCCGTCCTATATGATGCGAGACCGGGCCAGAAGTGCCGGCGCAGCGCGTTCTGCTGACGCCACCAGCCGAGGAGCGCGGGGAAGCTCTGGCCGGTGGAGGCGATGGACCAGTAGAGCTGCGGTGCGAGGTAGTCCACCCAGCCGCTCTGCAGCCAGTGGCGCGAGTCGGCATAGATGGTCGCGTAGGCATCGAGACCGGTGATGCCGGCGGGATTGCCGGGACGCCAGATGCCGAAGGGACTCACGCCGAAGCGCACGGCGGACTCGGCGTCGTGCACCTCCGCGTACACACGCTGGACGAAGCGGTTGACGTTGTCGCGGCGCCAATCGGCGCGCGCGAGGAGCCCGCCGGCGTTCACGTACCGCGCATAGGTGGCGCTGTCGGCGAAATCGAGGCCGGGGCAGGTGCCGCTGGGATACGGATAGAAGAAATCGTCGATGTGGACCGCGTCGATCTCGTAGCGGAGGACGACGTCGCGGATGACGGCGATGGCGCGATCCTGCACCTCGGGTTCGCCGGGATCGAACCAGAGCTGCGTGCAGTGGACGCGGGTGAGCTCGGGGCGCTGGCGGGCGAAGTGGGTGGCGGCGAGCGCCGCGGTGTCGCTGAGGTTGGCGGCGCGGAACGGATTGAACCAGGCGTGGAGCTCCATCCCGCGACGGTGCGCTTCGTTGATGGCGAACTGGAGCGGGTCGTAGCCGGGATCGACGCCCTGCGCGCCCATGAGGGCCTTGGCCCAGGGTTCGATGCTGGAGGGATACAGCGCATCGCCGGCGGCGCGGACCTGGAGGATGACGGCGTTGATGCCGGTCTGCTGGGCGATGTCGAGGAGCTGGGTGAGCTGTTGCTGCTGCGCGGAGGCGGAGAGCCCGGCGGTCTGGGGCCAGTCGATGTTGGCGACGGTGGCGATCCACATCCCGCGGAACTCACGGGTGATGGGCGGGACGGTGAGCTCGGCGGGGGTGCGCGGACCCGTGGGGCCGTCGGAGCAGGCGGCGACGAGGGCGAGGAGGAGCGCGGCGAGGGCGCGCGGCGTGATGCGCCGGGCCGTGCGGCGAGGGGCGGCGGAGTCGTGCATGCGCGGAAGATGTGCAAGATTCCCCGCATGCGCACCGTCCTCTGCCTCCTGTCGCTCCCTTCCCTCTGCGCCGCCCAGGCGGCCGAGCGTCCCCTCGAGTCCATCTGGTACGTCCGCAACGACTCGGCGGGCATCGCGAGCTTCGTCGCGCACGCGGCACAGGTGACGATCGTCGCGCCGCAGGTGTATGCGATCGACAGTGCCGGGCGCATCCGCGGCGGCACGGATGCACGGATCGTCGCCGCGGCACGGGCCCACGGCGTCCAGTTGCATCCGCTGGTGATGAATCCCGGCTTCGACCTCGGCATCCTGCATCACATCGTCACCGACCGCAGCGCGCGCACCGCCTCGGCCCGCAGCATGGCCGAACTCTGCCGTCGCGAGCGGCTCGACGGGATCCAGCTCGACCTGGAGAACCTCTTCGTCGGCGATCGCGACGCGTTCACGGCGTTCGCGCGCGAAGTGGCGGACTCGGTGCACGCGGCCGGCTGCCAGCTCTCGGCGGCGGTGGTCCCGCGGACCGACGACGTGCGCGGCGCGCGCCCCTACCACCAGTGGATGTACGACTACTGGCGCGGGGCGTACGACTACACGGCGCTGGCCGAGGCACTCGACTTCCTCTCGTACATGACGTACGCGCAGCACACCGGCGGCTCGACGCCGGGACCGGTCGCGGGATACCCGTGGATGCGGGCCTCGCTGGAGTACCTGCTCGCGCAGGGGGTGCCGCCAGGGAAGATCTCGCTCGGGCTCGCGGGCTACTCGGACCACTGGTACGCCGGGTACACGCCGCGCACGGGGGATGCGCGCCCGGTGGGCGAGGACATCGCCTACCCGCGTCTGATGGAGATCATCCGCGCGGCCGGCGCCTCACCGCGGTGGGACGAGACGCAGCGCGCGTGGGTGGCGATGTGGGAGACGCGCGGCGTGTTCGAGCATGCGTGGATCGAGGATGCGCGCGCCTTCGAGGCGAAGCTGCACCTGGTGCGGCAGCATGGGCTGCGCGGGTACTCGGTGTGGCTGCTCGGGCTGGAGGATCCACGCACATGGGAGATCGTGGGGCCGGTGCGCCGCGGGAACGCGCGCGGGGTCAGTCGCTGAGCGTGAACCCGTCGGCGTCGAGGTGCGCGGGAAAGCGCTGCCGATACGCGTCGAGCGCCGTGCGCGAGAGGGTGGCCTCGAGGACGCGCATGGTCGCATCGCCCTCGACGAGGGTGGCACCGAGCGCGTCGATCACCGCGCTGCCGCCGGCGTAGGTGAAGCCGTTGCCGTCCTCGCCCACGCGATTCACGGCCACGACGGCGGCGAGATTCTCGATCGCGCGCGCGCGCAGCAGCGCACGCCAGTGCTCGTGGCGCGCCGCGGGCCAGTTGGCGACGTAGAGGAGCAGGTCGTACTCGAGCCCGCTCTCGCGCGACGCGTCGGCACGGTTGCGCGAGAAGACCGGGAAGCGCAGGTCGTAGCAGACGAGCGGGCAGATCCGCCAGCCGCGCCACTCGACGACGAGGCGCGGTCCGCCGGGCACATACCGCTCGTGCTCACGCGCCATGCGGAAGAGGTGGCGCTTGTCGTAGTGCCGGACATCGCCGTCCGGCGTCGCGAAGACCAGCCGATTGTGCACCCCGGCGTCGTCGCGGACCTGCAGGCTCCCCGTGACCGCGGCATCGAGTTGGAGCGCCTGCTCGCGCATCCAGGCCACCGAGGTGCCGAGCATCGGCTCCGCCGTGGCGATCGCCTCATTGGAGAAGCCGGTGGTGAAGGTCTCGGGCAGGACGACCAGGTCGGTGCGGCCGCGATGCGGCGCGAGCTGCGCGGCGATGCGCTTGTGGTTCCCCTTGGCGTCATGCCACAGGGTCTCGTGCTGGACGAGCGTGACGCGCAGGTCGCTCACAGGGCCTCCAGCCGGGCGATGGCCGCATCGAGGGTGGCCTCATGCTTGGCGAAGCAGAGCCGCACGAGCCGTTGTCCCTCCGGCGGCGTGCCGTAGAACGGGGACATGGGGATCGTCGCGACGCCGTGCGTGGTGCAGAGCCAGCGCGCAAACTCCAGATCGGGGAGATCGGAGACGGCGGCATAGTCCACCACCTGGAAGTAGCCGCCGGGCACCGGATACGGACGCAGGCGCGTGCGCGAGAGCTGCGTGGCGAAGCGATCGCGCCTCGCCTGATAGAACGCCCCGAGCGACCGGTGATGCTCCGGATGCGACTTGAGCATCTCCGCGAATGCCCACTGCGCGGCGGTGAAGCCGCTGAAGGTGTTGTACTGATGGACCTTCCGCAGCTCGGCGGTGAGCGCGGCCGGCGCGATGCAGTAGCCCATCCGCCAGCCGGTGCAGTGATAGGTCTTGCCGAAGCTCGAGATGACGAAGGCGCGGGTGCGGAGGTCCTCATGCCGGAGCACGCTCTCGTGCCACCGGCCATCGTACATGATGTGCTCGTACACCTCATCGGAGAGGATGAGGATGTCGGTGTCCCGCACGAGCGCCGCGAGACGGGCCACGTCGTCCGCCGTCCAGATCGCGCCGGTCGGGTTGTGCGGCGAGTTGATGACGATCATCCGGGTGCGGGAGGTGACCGCGGCCGCGAGCCGCTCCCAGTCGACGGCGAAGTCGCGCGCGCCCAGCGGCACACGCACACTCGTCCCGCCGGCGAGGGTGATGGCCGGCTCGTACAGGTCGTAGCTCGGGTCGAGCGTGACCACCTCGTCCCCTGCCCTCACCGTCGCCTGGATGGCGTCGAAGATCGCCTCCGACGCACCGCTGGTGACGGTGATCTCGTGTTCGACGTGCGGCCGGTGGCCGTACATCGCGGCGGTCTTCGCGGCGATGGCCTCGCGCAGCGGCAGGATGCCGTTGCTCGGCGCGTACTGGTTCTTGCCGTCGCGCATGGCCTTCGCGAGCGCTTCGACGAGCGGCTCCGGGACGGGGAAATCGGGGAACCCCTGCCCGAGGTTCACCGCGCCGACCTCGGTGGCGAGGGCGGACATCACCGTGAAGATGGTGGTACCGACCTGCGGGAGCTTGGACCGGGCCGCGGCGGCGGCGGAGGGGGTGGTGGTCACCCCATCAATCTGGTCAGGTGCGGCGAGGGACGCATCCGGCTAGCTTCCGGGCGTCCCGGTCACCCCAATCCCAGAAAGGATCACGATGCGTCACGCGTTCATGTACCACGGCGGTCTCGAGCGGAACCTTCCGTCGCTCGTCCCCGGTGCCACGACCTTCACCGGCACCGACGGCTACGTCCATGAGATCCCGGCGTGGCCGGAGAGTGCCTTCGTGCGCTTCGGCTACATGGAGAAGGCCGGCAAGAAGTTCTGCGTGGTGCGGGTCTGCGACGCGAAGGCCGACGTGGTCCTCAAGACCGAGCAGGTGATCGAGCCGGGTCGCCACATGGGGTTCGGCGTGCGCCTCAGCCCCGAGCCGACGATGGTCGAGGACGACTCGACGATCCTCGTGCTGCTCGAGGACATCATCAAGAAGAACGCCGACCAGGCGGACGCGCTGATGGGGATCCGCGACCGGCTCAAGAAGCTGATGGTCAAGTAGGGCGCGCGCCGCGCGCACGGCGCCTCACTGCGTCCAGTTCTTCCGGTCGTCCGGGGGGACGAAGTTGGAGAGGAAGAGTTTCTCCTCCGCGGTGAGGCTGCCGATGCCCTCGGCGTTGATCTTGTCCAGGATGCGATTGACCTCGTCGCGCGAGAGCTGGTGGACGCCGTCGAGCTGGACGTTCTTCCAGTTCTGCTTGAGCGCCTTCTCTGTGGAAGGCGCCACGCCTCCGACCTTGGCGCGGAAGCGCTTGGCCGGGGAGAACCGGTCCATCGCCCAGATATAGAGGTAGGCCCCGGCGAGCCCGCCGAGATGCGCGAAATGCGCCACGCGCCCGCCACCGCCGATCCCCGAGCTCAGGTCGTAGAGCCCGTAGAGGACGATCGCGAGCCAGGCCTCGATGGGGAAGACGCCCATCACGTAGATGCGGTCGCGCGGCCAGAACATCGCGTACGCCATGAGCACGCCATAGATCGCGGCCGAGGCGCCGACGACCGGGGCGGCGGGACTGAGCACGGCGTGCGCGAGCGCGCCCACCACGCCCGCGATGAGGTACATCTGCAGGAAGCGCGTGCCCCCCATCCGCGACTCCACGCGCGAGCCGAAGATGTAGAGCCCGAGCATGTTGAACAGGATGTGCATCGGGTCGCCGTGCAGGAACATGTACGTGACGAACGTCCACGGCCGCACGAGCGCGAAGGGCGCGTAGAACCGGAACCAGTCGGTGAACGGCGGCAGGATCATCTGCAGCCCGAAGCACGCGACATTCGCGATCAGCAACCGCATCACCCACGGATTCAACGCGTACGCTCCTGAGAGTTCATGACGGGGTCAGCGCGCCGCCTCGGCGCGCAGGCGTTCGCAGAGCGCCGCGACGTCGGCGAGCTCGAACGGCTTCTCCAGTACGGGGGTCGCGAGCCCGGCGAGGAAGCGTGACGCCGCCTCGCTCGTGACATCCCCCGTGGTCATCACCAGCCGCGGCAGCAACGTGGGCTGCAACGCCTGGACCGCTTCATACACCGTCGGCCCGTCCACCTCCGGCATCCGGAGGTCGCAGAGCACGACCGTGTAGTGCCGCGCGGCCCCGGGCGCCGTGAGGAGGTCGATCGCCTCGTTGCCGTCGGCCGCCTCCTCGACGCGCCAGCCCTGCCGCGTGAAGTATCGACGCAGGGCGCGCCGGATCGGTTCCTCATCGTCCACGATCAACAGGACCGGGTCGCGCACGGGCGTCGCCCCGCTCCGCCGCACCGCGGCGACGCCGAGCGGTGGCGTGGGGGCGATGGGCAGCCTGCGACTCACCGGCAGCCGGATGGTGAAGCGCGCCCCGCGGTCGGTGTTGGCCGCCTCGAGCGTGCCGCCGAACTCGCGCACGATACCGAGCGAGACGGGGAGCCCGAGTCCCGTGCCCTCGCCCGTGGGCTTGGTGGTGAAGAAGGGCTCGAAGATGCGCGGGAGGACGTCGTCGGGGATGCCGGGGCCGTCGTCGGTGACCGTGATGACGTAGGTGTCGCCCTCGCGCCCGGCCTCGAGCGCGACCAGTCCGTTCCGGGCCGCCGCGTGCGCGGCGTTGGTGATGAGGTTGGTGACGACCTGCTCGAAGCCGGTGCGGTCGAGCTCGAGCGCGACCTCGCCATCACGCACGTCGACGGTGAGCTCGACCCCGCGCCCGATCGCCGGGCGGAGCGCACGCGCGACGGCATCGAGGAGCGGGCCGGGCGACTGCGGCGTCAGCGGACGATGGCTCCCCTTCCGCGCGAAGGTGAGGAGGTCGCGTACGATGACCCGCGAGCGGAGCGCCTGCGCGCGGATCACCTCGAGCGCGCCGCGCCGATCGTCGTCCTCCTCGGTCTGCAGCAGGTCCTCGGTGAAGTTGAGCATCGCCGCGAGCGGGTTGTTCAACTCGTGCGCGACGCCGCTGACAAGGTTGGCGAGCGCCTCGGCGCGCTCGGCCTCGGCGACGCGGGCGCGGAGCGCGGCGGCCTCGCGCGCGGCGTGGATGCGGCGCGTCACGTCGGCCGCGACCCCCGCGATGCCGGTCACCCGCCCCTCGGCGTCGCGCATGGGCGAGAGATTCACGCGCAGGTGATGCGGCTCAGGCCGGCCGGGGAGCGTCACCTCCCACTCGTAGGTCACGTCCTGCCCGCGGAACGCCTGGCGCAGGGCGGACATGTGCGGCTCGCCGCCGGTCGCGGGCGAGACCTCCTCTGGCGTGCGGCCGAGCCAGGTGCGCGGCTCGAGCCCCGCATTGCGGATCCAGCGACCGAAGAGCCCGGCCACCCGGAAATCGGGATCGACGACGAAGAAGGCACGGTCGAACGCCGACACGAGACTGCGGAACCGCTGGTCGCTCTCCCGGAGGGCCTGCACGCGAAGGATCTCGTCCGAGACGTCCCGCGCGAACACGAGCATCGCGGTGCCGGGGCCGTGCGGGATGGCGGCCGTCCGGGCGGAGAGCCAGCGCAGCTGCCCGTCCTTTCGGCGATAGCGCACGGTGGCGGAGATCTGCTCGCCCTCGGCGGTGCGGTCTCGGGCCGAGCGGAGCTGCACGAGATCGGCGGGGGAGAAGACCGCGGTGAGCGGCGCGGCGCGGAGCTCCTCGAGGGTGTAGCCGGAGAGACGGAGGGCCGCGGGGTTCGCCTGGAGGAAGCGCCCGTCGTGGTCGACCGTCACGATGATGTCCGGCGCCTCGCGCACGAGGGTCGCCGCGACCGCCGGGTCCTGCAGCGCGTCCCACATGCGTCCAATGTAGTCGGCCGGGCCGCCCCGGTGTTCGTTCGGGGCTGCGGCGCCGTGCTCATGGGGGGACCGCCTCGTCCGATACTCATCGATGAGGAGTCCCTCAGACCGTGCCGCCATCCGTGATGACCGAACCCATCCCCGAACCGAAGACCGACCCCTCCAATCGGCGGCAACACTACCGCGTGGAGTATCCGGTGCATGACCGGCCCGCGTTCACCTCGGGCAAGCTGCGCGGCGCGGTCACCGACTGCTCCGAGACCGGCGTGCGGGTGGAACTGCCGACCGGCCTCCCGGTGGACGCGACCGTCCTGATGGGGGACCGGATGGCGGGCGTGGTCCGGTTCGCGCGCGGCGAGACGGCGGAGGTGGAAGGGATCGTCGTGCGCTACGACGGGACGACGCTGGCGCTGCGACTCGATGCGGCCAAGCTGCCGTTCGGGCGGATCATCCGCGAGCAGTGGTGGCTGCGCAAGCGCTATCCGTGGCGGGAGCAGAAGTGACGGCGGCGCTCGCGGCCCCCGACCAGGCGCGGACCGCCGCGATGGATGCCCCGACCGGGCTCTTCCTGCTCGATGCCACCGGTCGTGCGACCTACGTGAACCCGCGGCTCGCCGAGCTGCTCGGGGTCCCGGCGGAGGATCTCCTCGACACCGCGCTCGTCAGCCGGCTGCTCGGCGAGGCACGGGTGGGGGATGCGATCGCCATCGCCGACGCATTCGGACTCGCCGAGGACGGCGAGAGCCTGCATCACGTGGCAACGGGCGCGCCAGGCGTTGAATGGTTGCGCGTGACCGCGGTCGCGCGCGCCGAAGGCGCCGGCACGGTGGGCGTGGTGGAGGATGTCACGCGCACGCGACGCACGGATGCGGCGCGCGCGCGCGCCCGGCGCCTCGAGTGCCTCGGCGTGCTCGCCGGCGGAATCGCGCACGACTTCAACAACCTGCTCGTCGGGATCGTCGGGAACGCCACGCTCGCGGAGCTCGACATCGCGCCGGACGGCGACGCGGCCTCGGCGTTGGCCGACCTGCGACTCGCCGCCGAACGGGCGACCGAACTCACGGGGCAACTGCTGTTCTTCGCCGGTCGGGGCGCCGCGCCGGCGCAGCCGGTGGACGCGTTGCGGGCGCTCGAGGAGGCGGTGGCCGCGCTCGACACGGCATCGCGGGCCCGGCTGGCGCGCGAGGTCACCGAGCTGCCGCGCGTGCTCGCCGACGCGAAGCGCTTGCGGGAGCTGCTACTGGCCCTGCTCACGAACGCGATCGAGGCGTCGGAAGCGACGAGCGATCGCGTGCAGGTCCGTGCGGAGGTGACGACCGTCGACGAGACCCGCCGCCGTTCGCTCACGATCGACGGCGGGCTGGGGACGGGGCGCTGCGTGTCGGTCGAGATCACCGACCGCGGCGTGGGGATGACGGCCGAGGCGCTCGACCGCGCGTTCGAGCCCTGGGTGACGACCAAGTCGAAACGGCGCGGCCTCGGCCTCGCGATGAGCGTGGGCACCCTGCGCGCGTATCGCGGCGCGCTCGAGGCGACGAGCGCGCCGGGGGTGGGCACGACGATGCGCGTGCTGCTCCCGATCGATCCCGCGACGGCCGCCCTTCCGGCAGCCGCCCAGACGGCGGCGGCGCCGGCGCCGGCCGCGGTGCTCGTGGTGGACGACGAACCCGCCGTACGCGACGTGACGCGCCGCCTGCTCGCGCGACAGGGGTTCGAGGTGCTCGACGCGGCGAGCGGCGAGGAGGGCGTGCAGAAGCTCGTCGCCGCGTCGGATCGGGTGGGGTGCGTACTCCTCGACCTGACGATGCCCGGGATGGACGGGATCGAGACGTTGCGGCGGATGCGCGCGGCGGTGCCGGCCGTGAAGGTGGTCATGACCTCCGGCCACACCGAACGCGAACTGCGGGACCGCCTCGACGGGTACGGCGTGTCGGGCTACCTCGAGAAGCCGTTCGACTTCAACGCCCTGCTCCGCGCGGCCCGCGCGGCGATGGCGAGCTAGTCGCCCGGCCCGGGGCGGTCCCGGTCATCCGGCGCCAAGTCGGGCCGATACTCAGGACATGACGCCCCCCGCGCACCCGAAGGCCGCCGCACCCGACGTGCGGCCGCCGCGCCTCCCGGTCTACGTGATCCCCGCCCTGATCGTGCTCGCGCTCGGCGCGAGCGCGGCGGGGCTCGTCTCGTACGCCCGCGACGAGGAGCGCGAGGTGGTGGTGCACCTCAAGGACGGCGTGCAGCGCGCCTCGCTCGCGGTGTCGCAGTGGGAGGCGGACGAGCTCCTCCGCGCCAAGCAGTGGGCCGACGATCCCGCGCTCGCGTCCGCTTCGGGCACGATCCCGGCGGCGCTCGGCGCGCTCGCGAAGAACGCGGCGAGCACGGACGGCATCCGCGCCATCGCGCTCTTCTCGCCCCAGGGGGCCATCCTCGCCTCGACGTCACCGCAGCTGCTCACCGACCCGATGCTCGGCCAACGCGTGGCGGCGATCCAGCGGGCGCGGACCGGGACCGCGTCGGTCGCCGGTCCCCTGTGGCCTACCGCCTCGCGCGGCGGGCAGAACGCCGGGATGTGGCTCCTCGTCTCCGCGGCGCCGGTGCGCGGCCCGACGGGCGAGACGGTGGCGGTCCTCGCGTTCTTCTACGATGCCGACGCCCCACTGCGGCGCGTCCGGTTCGCGCGCGGCCCTGGGGCCGCGGCCGATCCCTACCTCATCGATGATGACGGGATGATCCTCTCCGCGACCGGGAGCGCCGACGGACCGGCAGCCCGCACCGCCGCGATCGCTGGCGCGACCGCGCCCGAGGGGATCACCCGACGGCCGTACGTCGGCCCGGGCGGACGCGCGGTGATGGGCGCCTGGGCGCCCGCCTCGCCGCTCGCCGCGCGCGTGGTGTTCGAAGTGGAGGCGCACGCCGCAAGCCGGATCCTTGGCCTGCCGCTCGGCTTCCTCCTCGCCGGCCTGCTCGGTCTCGCCGCGGCGATGGTCGTGGTGCAGCAGCGGGGCATCGCGCGCCTGCGGCGCGAGAGCCGCGCCCGACGCGAGGAATTGCTCGTGGTGGTGGAGTCGGCGCCGAACGCGGTCCTGGTGACCGATGCGCGCGGCACGATCACGCGCGCCAACAAGCGCGCGGTCGCGTTGCTCGCCGCATCGCCCGAGCAGCTCGTGGGGACCTCGATCGACCGCTGGCTCCGTAACGCGAAGTCGTTCCATCCCGACCGGATCGCCGAGTGGCTCGATGGCAGCGGTCGCGAGGCGCACGCCCGCCGCGCCGATGGCGACGAGCAGCCGGTGGAGGTGCGGGTGGGGACGGGACACTCGCTCGACGCGCGGATCCACATCGTCGTGCTCATGGACCGGACCGCCCAGCATGGCGCGGACAAGGCGCTGAAGGACGCGAAGACCGAGACGGCCCGCTCGCGCGAGGCGCAGCAGCAGCTGCTCACGGTGATGCACCAGGGCATCCGCACGCCGATGAGCCGCGTGATGGGGATGGCGCACATGCTCAAGGACACCTCCCTTTCGCCGGTGCAGCAGGGGTACGTCGAGTCGATGATGCGGTCCTCGCAGACGATGATGACGTTCGTGACCGACGTGCTCGACCTCGCGAAGATCGAGTCGGGGGCCCTGCAGCTGGTGGAGGCGCCGTTCGACGTGCGCGCGGCGGTCACGGAGGTCGCGGGCCTGAGCGCACCGCAGGCGGACGCCAACGGGACCGCGCTCTCCACGCGCATCCACGAGCGCACGCCCGCCTGGGTGATCGGCGACGCGAGCCGTTTCCGGCAGGTGCTGATCAACCTCCTGGGGAACGCGATCAAGTTCACGCCGGGCGGCCGCGTCGAGATCCGCCTCGAAGGGGAGCGCGACGACGCCGACGTGACGCTCCGCGTGGAAGTGCGCGACAATGGCCCCGGGATGGACGCCGAGACGCAGCGGCGCCTGCTCGCGAAGGACCACACGACGGTGAGCAAGCTCGCGGGCGGCGGTCTGGGGATCAGCATGGCGAAGCACCTCGCCGAGCTGATGCGCGGCAAACTCGAGGTGAAGAGCCTCCAGGGCGAGGGCACGACCTTCAAGTTCACCGTCAAGCTCAAGGTGGCGGACGTCGCCGAGGCGCCCGATGCGGCGCATGTGTCGACGCTGGCCGGGCAACGCGCCCTCGTCGTCGACAGCTCGGCCGCCGACGCGCAGGTGACGCGGGAGGTGCTGCGCGGCTTCGGCATGCGCGTGGAGACCACGACCACGCCGGAGGAGGCGATCGGCCACCTCAAGCGTGCCGCGGCGGACGGCGACCCGGTGGAGGTGGCGCTGATCGACCGGCAGACGGTGGGCGAGCATGGCGACGCCTTCGCTCGTCGGCTCCGCGCCGACCCGGCGATCGCCGGCGTGGGCCTCCTCATCGCCAACAGCGGCCTGGCCGCGGGCGAGGCCGACCGCCTCGGCGCGGCGGGATGCGACGCGGTGCTCGCCAAGCCGTTCGGCGCGCAGTCGCTCTCGCGCACGCTGGCGGCGGTGGTGCAGAAGCCGAAGCCCGAGCGCGGCAAGGGCCCGATCATCCGCGGCGAGACGCTGTCGGTGACGCATCAGCACCGGCCGGCCGGCGAGAAGGTCGATGGGCACATCCCGATCGTCGAGGAGTCGTCGGCGCGCCGGCACCAGGCGCCGGCGCCCGTCATCGACAACCGGATCCGGGTGCTCCTGGCCGAGGACAACCGGGTGAACCAGATCGTCGCGACCAATCTGCTGCAGCGCCTCGGCTGCCGAGTGGAGGTCGTGGGGGACGGGGCCGAAGCGGTCCGGCAGGCGAGCCGGCACGAGTTCGACATCATCTTCATGGACATCCAGATGCCGCAGCTCGACGGGCTCCACGCCACGCAGATGATCCGGTCGCTCCCGGCGCCGCACGGCACGCCGCACATCGTGGCGCTCGGGACGTCCGCGTCGCCGGACGAGCGGGACAAGTACCTCGCGGCGGGGATGAACGACGTGGTGATCAAGCCGATCACCCCCGAGGCGATCCAGGGCGCGCTGGAGCGCCGGCCGGCGGGGATGGAGCGGATCGCGGTCTGAGGACGGACCCTCGCCCGCCGCGACGGGGCGACTCGCGGTAGCGCAATCCGGCGCGCGAGGGCAAGTTCGAGGGGCATGGACGACCTCTCGCGGACCGCGGAGTACGGGCGCTTCTACGACCTGCCGTTCATCGGCATGGCCGTGGCCTCGACGTCCACCCGCCGCTGGTTGCGCGTCAATGACGCGCTCTGCGACCTGCTCGGCTACACGCGGGAGGAGTTGCTCGCGCGCACCTTCACCGAGCTGACGCACCCGGACGATGTCGCCGCCGACTTGGCGGCATTCGACGAGGTCGCGCGCGGCCTGCGGGATGGCTACCGGAAGGACAAGCGCTTCATCGCGAAGGACGGGCGCGTGATCCACGCGATGCTCGACCTCGTGGCCGAGCGGCGACCCGACGGCACGATCGACCGGTGCTACGCGACGATCGCGGACGTGACCCGGCGCACGGTGATGGAGGAACGCCTGCGCGCCGGCTCGGCGCTGCTCACGAACCTCGCGCGCCAGGTGCCCGGCGTGATCTACCAGTACCTGCTGCGTCCCGACGGCAGCAGCTGCTTCCCGTTCGCGAGCGAGGCGATCGCGGAGATCTACGAGGTCACGCCCGCGGAGGTGCGGGAGGATGCGACGCAGGTCTTCACGCGGCTGCATCCCGACGACCTCGCGGAGGTCGCGGCGACCATCCAGGAGTCGGCGCGCGCGTTGTCGCCCTGGAACCACCGATATCGCGTGCAACTCCCCGAGCGCGGCGAGCGCTGGCTCGATGGTCGCGCGCGCCCGGAGCGTCTCGCCGACGGGAGCACGCTCTGGCACGGGTTCATCACCGACGTGACGGAGCAGCAGCGAGCGCAGCAGCGGCTCATCGAGAGCGAGGAGCGTTTCCGCGTGCAGATCGAGACGGCGCCGGAGGCGATCGTGGTCTTCGATGTCGATTCCGGGCACTTCACGGATGCGAACCGCCACGCCCTCACGCTCTTCGGGCTCGACACCACGGCGATCCTCGCGAGCTCCCCGCTCGACGTGAGCCCGCGGCTCCAGCCGGGCGGTGCCCGGTCCGACGAGCTCGCCGGTCGGCACATCGCCGCGGCGCTCGAGGGGGAGACGCCGGTGTTCGAGTGGGTGCACCGCGCGACCGACGGTCGCGAGATCCCCACCGAGGTACGCCTGGTCCGCCTCCCCTCCGCGTCGCATCGCCTGGTCCGCGGGAGCATCACCGACATCAGCGAGCGCAAGCGCGCGCAGGCGGAGCTGCTGCGGCTGAACGCCGCGATCGCGTCCTCGCTCAACGGCATCGCCATCTCCGAGCTCGACGGACGGCTCACGTACGTGAACCAGGCCCTCCTGACGATGTGGGGGTACCGGCACGCCTCCGAGGTGCTCGGCCGCTTCGCGCGTGAGTTCTGGGCCTCGGGGGCGCAGGCGGACGCGGTCCACGCCCGACTGCTGGCGACCGGCGGCGACAGCGGCGAGATGACGGCACCCCGGGTCGGCGGGAGCATCGGGACCTTCCAGTACAGCGCCAACGTGTTCCACGACGCGGACGGGACGCCGGCGGGCCTGCTCGCCTCCTTCGTGGACGTCACGGAGGCCAAGCGGATGCAGTCCCAGCTGCTCCAGTCGCAGAAGATCCAGACCGTGGGGCGGCTGGCCGGCGGCGTCGCCCACGACTTCAACAACCTGCTCACGGTCATGAAGGGCTACCTCGACCTGGTCCGCCTCGAGCTGGGGGCCGGGCACGCGGTCTACCCCGACCTCGCCGAGGTGGACCGGGCCATCGAGTCGGCCACCGGCCTCACGCAGCAACTGCTGGCCTTCTCGCGCAAGCAGATCATCCACCCGCGCGTGCTCGACCTCAACGAGTCGGTCACGCGCATGCACGCGATGCTCTCCCGGCTCCTCGGCGAGGACATCGAGCTCCGGCTGACCACCGCGCCGGACCTCGGCCTGGTGCGGTTCGACCCCACGCAGGCCGAGCAGATCCTCGTGAACCTCGCGGTCAACGCGCGGGATGCGATGCCGAACGGCGGCGTCCTGACCATCGAGACGTCGAACGTCATCCTCGACACGCGGTATCGCGAGCGGCACCCCGAGACGGACCCGGGGGAGCACATCCTCCTTGCGGTGTCGGATACGGGGAGCGGGATGACGGAGGAGGTGCGCTCGCACCTGTTCGAGCCCTTCTTCACCACCAAGGAGCCGGGGCGCGGGACGGGGCTCGGCCTGCCGATGGTCTTCGGCGCCGTCTCGCAGAACAAGGGCCGCATCGAGGTCTACTCGGAGCTCGACCACGGCACGACCTTCAAGATCTACCTGCCACGCGTGAACGCGGACGAGTCGCCGCGCATCTCCCCGTCGACGGGGACGCTGCCGCACGGGACCGAGACGATCGCGGTGGTGGAGGACGAGGATGCGATCCGAGCGCTCGCGGTCCGGGTGCTCTCGGGCCTCGGCTACGAGGTGCTCGCCTATCGCACCGGGGCCGCGGCGCTCAAGGCGCTCGAGCCGATGACCGAGCGGATCGACCTCGTGCTCACCGACGTCGTGATGCCGGAGATGAAGGGGCGCGAGCTCGCCGACCGCCTGCGCGCGATCCGCCCCGACCTCCGGATCCTCTTCGCCTCGGGCTACACCGAGGACGTGATCAGCAAGCACGGCGTGCTCCACGCCGATGCCGATTTCCTGCCCAAGCCCTACTCGCCGGCTATCCTCGCGCGGCGCGTGCGCGCCGCGCTGGACCGCCCGGCGTCGACCTGACCTGTTCCCGCTCCGTCACGCGCCGTGAGCGGCGCGGAGACGGAGGGGATCAGAACCCGCCGAGGACGTCATCCGTCTCGTCGGCCTCGAACGGGATCGCGCGGGCGGCTGCCGTGGCCGACGGGGCAGGACGTGACGCGCGCTTGGCCGGTGCCGAGACGGACCGCGGGAGCGGGCGCGCAGGCGTGGCGGACCGGGCGGCGCCGCGGGGGCGCGCGTTCGCCGGACGCCCGGCCGCGGTCGAGACGCGGAAGTTCTGCGCGAGCACCTGCATCTCGCTCGCCTGCGCCGACAACTCGGCGCTCGCCCCGGCGAACTCCTCGGCGTTGGCCGCGGTGCGCTGCGTCAGCGTGCCGATCTGCGACATCGCCGAGGTGATCTCGGCGAGGTCCTGCGTCTGCTCGACGGTCTTCTGCGCGATGTTCGCCATCATGCCGCTGGCGGCCTCGACACCCTCGCGGATCTCGCCGAGACGGCGCGAGACTCCCTGGTTGAGCGTGACGCCCTGCTCCGCCTTCTGCACCGACTCCTCGATGAGCGTGGCGGTGTTGCGCGCGGCATCGGCGGCGCGGATGGCGAGGGAACGGACCTCGTCGGCGACGACGGCGAACCCGCGGCCGGCGTCACCGGCGCGCGCCGCTTCCACGGCGGCATTGAGCGCGAGCAGGTTCGTCTGGAAGGCGATCTCGTCGATCGACTTGACGATGCGCGCGGTGTCGTCGGCGGACTTCTTGATCTCGGCGACCGCGGCGGCGAGGGCCTGCATGCGCTGCACGCCCTCCTCGGTCACCGTGCGCACACGCTCCATCGTCGCACGGCCCTCGTTGGCGTCCTGCGCGTTGGCCTTGATGCGCTCGTCGACGGCCTGCAGGCGGTGCGTGACCTGGTCGAGTGCGCCGGCCTGGTCGGAGGACGAGCTGGCGAGTTCCGAGCTGCCGGCACCGATCTCGGCCCCGGCCGCGTTGACCTGCGTGATCGTCGCGGACAGCGAGGCGAACGCGCCCTCGATGTGATCGAGCGCCGTGTTGAGCGCCTGCGTCACCGCCGCATGCTCGCCCTGGTATTCGCCCTCGACGCGGACCGTGAGGTCGCGCTCGGCGACGCGCTCGAGGACCTCGCGCGCGGCCCGCACCGGCTCCACCACGGCGTCGAGCATGGCATTGGTCCCGCTGATCAGCTCGCGATACGCTCCTTCGAAGCGAGCGGCATCGCCGCGCACCTGGAGCTTGCCGGCGCGGCCGGCCGCGATGAGTTGCTGCGCCTCACCGATGATCGCGCGCAGCGTGTCGGCGGCACGGTTCATGTTGCGGCTGAGGACATCCTCGGGCGAGCGCGGCGCGACACGCGCCTCGAGGTCGCCGGCGGCGAGGCGATCCGCGGCGTGCGCGATCCCGCCGACGTACTCGATCATGCCCCGGAACGCGTCGGCCAGCTGCCCGATCTCGTCATTGGCGCGGACGGTGACCTGCTGCTCGATGCGGCCCGCGGCGATCTCGCCCGCCACCGTCGAGAGCTCGCGCATGGCGCTCGTGATGCTGCGGACGGTGCCGATGGCGAGCACCGCCAGCGCGACGAACGCGATGACCAGCACGATGGTCGCGGCCCAGAGGGCGCTCGACTGCGCGGCGCGGGCGCTCGCGAACGCCGCGGCGATCCGCTCCTGCTCCATCTGCGTCCGGTCCTTGAGGCGCGTCTTCATCTCGGCCGCGCCGGCGCGCATCGCCTGCATCGCTTCCATGGAGATGTCGCCGCCGATCATCGCGATGGTGGTGCGCTTGGCGAGCGTCGTGTACGAGCGCCACGGGGTCGCGATGGAGTCGAGCGCGGGGGCGGCATTCACCGGCAGGCGCCGGAGCGAGTCGATGCCGGCATCGAAGGTCGAGACGAGGGTGTCCGCCGCCGTGACCGCGGCCACGTCGCTCGCCCCCACCGCGTCCTGGAGGGCGCGCTGGTACGCGTCCAGCACGACCTCGAGCCGCTGGCTGTGCGCCAGCGACGGGGAGTAGCTCGTCTCGACGAGCCGTTGCTGCTGCTGCGCGTGGCGCCCGTAGCCGATGGTGACGGCGAGGGTGACCACGAAGCCAAGTGCCGCGACGCCGGGGAGGGCGAGGATGCGCGTGCGCAGGGCGAGGGAGTTGAACATGGGGGATCGAGGCGATGAGAGGGCACGAGACGTGACCCATCCCGGTCTGGACCTGCGGCCCGGACCGAGGGCGTCACACTGTCACTCTGTGGTATCGGCGCGGGGCGCATCGACTTGAGCCCCGTGACCGGCCCGTTGCCTCAGCCGTTCGCGCCCACCGTCACGCGCTCGAACCAGTCGCGCGTGGTGTGCAGCCACGTGCGCAGGCGTTCCCCCTCCTGCTGCAGGAGCTGCACCGCCTCGGCCCGCTCGGCGGCGTCCTGATCGAGGCCGAACAGCCGCTTCACCCGCTCGGCCGCCCGCGCGTACGGCATGGCACCGAGCATCCGGGCCGCGCCCTCGATGCGATGCGCCGTTCCCACCACCTTCACGCGGTCGTCCGCCTCGACCGCGGTGCACAGCGCCGCCAGGTCCTCCGCGTCGGCCTCGAGGAACTCCCCGAGCGCGGCACGCAACACCTCGGGATCGTCGCCCAGGCTCTCCTTGAGGGCCTTGTGGCTGAGGGGCGCGGGCAGCGTCACCGGCATCGCACTCGACGGGACCGGCTTCTGATCCACCCCCACCGGACGCGAGGAGGGCGGGAGCCAGAAGCGGAGCGTCGCATCGAGTTCCTTCAGCAGCGCCGGCTTCGCGAGGAAGTCATCCATGCCGGCTTCCACGCAGACGACCCGCTGCTCGTCGAACGCGTTGCCGCTCAGGGCGATGATCGGCGTGCGCCCGAGCGACGGGTCACGGTTCTCCTCGGCGCGGATGCGGCGTGCGAGCGTCAGGCCGTCCATCTCCGGCATGTGCAGATCGGTCAGCACGAGGCCGTACCGGCCGGTGCGCCACGCGGTGAGCCCGCTGTGCCCGTTGTTGTGCAGCTCGGCGGTGTAGCCGAGCACACGCAGCTGCTTCTCGATCACGCGCTGCGCGATGGGGTGGTCCTCGCAGACGAGGATCAGACGCCGCTCGGCGACCGCCTCGTCCACGGTAGAGGTCTCCGGCGTGGTGATCGAGCGATGCTCGGTGGTCTGTGTCGGGAGGTCCGGCTCGTCCCGGCCACAGGCGATGGCCACGGCGCGAAGGAAGGTGCTGCGCCGCGCGTGCGGCGCGAGCGTCACGCCGCCGTCGCCGCGCACCTCGGGCCGCAAGCTCGCGCCCTCGAAGAGTCGGACGACCTGCGTGCGACCGGTCGCACCCGGGGCGAGCCGCGCCCGGAGCGCATGCTGCACCTCGCGCGGCACATCGGGCCCGGTGACGACCACGTCCGCCGTGGTCCCCTCGGGCACCACGCCCACCTGCTCGGGCGAGACGACGAGCACCTGCGCCCCGCGCGCCTCGAGCAACGTGGCGAGGAAGCGCGAGTCGACCTCGGTGTCGTGGAGGATCGAGACGCGGAGTCCGGCGAGCGAGATCCGTGCCTCGGAGGTCTCCTCGTGCAGACGCTCGAACGGGACGCGCACCTGCACCGACGTGCCGACGCCGGGGAGACTGCGCAACTCGACCGTGCCTTCCATGAGGTCGACGATGCGCCGCACCAGGGCGAGCCCGAGCCCCGTGCCGCCGACCTGCGTGGTGATCTCGTGCTCGCCGCGCTCGAATGGTGCGAAGAGGCGCGGTTGCACCTCATACGGGATGCCGGCCCCGGTGTCCGTGACCTCGAAGCGCAGCACCCGCTCGGCGTCGGTCACCGACTCCTGCGTCACGGCCAGTCGCACGCTCCCGCGCGCCGTGAACTTCACCGCGTTCGAGAGGAGGTTGCCCAGCACCTGGCGGAGGCGCACGGCATCGCCCATCACGAGTTCGCCGATCCGCGGATCGACGGTCGCACGGAGGCGCACCCCCTTCTCCTCGGCGGCGGCGGCGTACAGGCCGGCGGTGCCCTCGATCACGTCATCGATCGAGATCGGACGCTTCTCGACGGTCATCTTCCCCGCCTCGATGCGCGAGAAGTCGAGGACATCGTCGAGGATGCGCCGGAGCGCGCGCGCCGAGTCGGCGATGGTGCCGAGCTGGCTGCGCTGGTCGGCGTCGAGCACGGTGCGCGAGAGGACCTCGATCATCCCGCTGATGCCGGTCATCGGCGTGCGGATCTCGTGCGACATCGTCGCGAGGAAGACCGACTTGGCGCGCGTCGCCATCTCGGCCTCCTCCTTCGCGCGGCGGAGCTCGCCGGCCTCCTTCCGTTGCTGCGTGACGTCGGTGATGTGCACCGTGAAGGCGGCGATGCAGCCCGCGACCCGATGCGAGACCGCCTCCTCGCGGAGCCAGCGCATCCCCTTCCCCGGGTGCATCACGCGGTACTCGACCGCATAGCCGGTCTCCGTCACCACCGCCTGCTGCCGGGCGCGCCGCACGGCGTCCACATCCTCCGCGAGCTGCACCTGCTCGAAGGCGTGCAGTCCGCCATACAGGTCTGAAGCGCCGACGCCGGCGATCTCGGGCAGGCGGTTGCCGACGAACGCGACCTCCTGGCGACCGTCCGCGGTGATGCGCCACTGGATCACCGCCCCGGGCACGCCGTCGGCGAGCTCGATGAGGCGCCGATGCGCATCGGCGAGCAGCTCGGTGTGCTCTCGGCTCTCGGTGACGTCGCGCCAGGAGCCGACGAGCTCGACACCCGTCGTCAGGCGGCTGGCGCGCGCCTCCACGCGCACCCACCGTTCCTCGTCGCGTCGCCGCACACGGAACTCCTGCTGCCAGGGCGCGCACTCGATACAGGCGCGCTCGCAGGCGGCGCGCACCGCGGCGACCTCCTCGGGGAAGACGGTCTCGTGCACGTTCTCCCAGTCGGCGGAGATCGCCACCGCTGGCACGCCGAGCACGGCGGCCGCGCCGCGACTGACGAAGTCGACGCGCATCCGACCCGAGTCCTCGCGCGTCACCTTGAACACGGCGAGCCCCGGGACGCCGTCGGTGATGTCACGCACGAGCGATTCGGCGGCGGAGATGTCGCGCACCGCCTGCTCGGCGGGCGCGATCACGCGGCGCCGCACGAGCCAGAGGAGGATGCCGAGCGCGAGGGCGACGGCGACGACGAGCAGCAGCTCGGCGGCCGCGCGGCGCAGCGTGGCGAGCACCACGGCGGTCGCCGGGACCGCGATGACCGTGCTGAAGCGCGTGCCCTCGACCGGCAGCCGGAGCGCGAACCAGGTCCCCACGAGCTCGAAGCGCTCATCGAGCGACGGAATCGCCTGCACCACCTCCACCGGCAGGTCGGCGAGCGTCGTTTCGACGACCCGTCCGGACTGCGAGGCCGTCCCGACGACCACTCCGGTGGGGTCGACGAGCGACGCGAGCAGCGGGATCGGCGAGTTCATCGCCGCGAGCTTGCGCAGATAGGCCCGCAGGGGAACGGTGACGATCACCGATGCCCGCGAGCCGGTGCCGCCGAGCCAGGCGGATTGATCGACGCGGAGCACCGCAGTGCCGGTCGCCGGGTCGCGTGCGAGCCACGCTTCGCCGGGACGTTCGGCCGCGTCGGCCGGCACGTCGAGGACCTCAACGCGGAACCACTCGGTCAGTCGCGCGTCGCGCTGCCGCAACCGGATCTGCTCGGCGTTCACGTAGGGCACGCGCGAGACGACGCGGGCATCGGGGACCACGAGATAGACCGCCTCGACCTCTGGCTCCGCCTCGAGCGCGAGCCGCTGCGCGGAGAGCGACCCGACGAGGTTCGTGATGGCATCGGGCTGGCGCGAGGTCCCCTCGATGGCGGAGAGGGCGAGCACGCCGCCCACCGCGAGGCGCGTGGTGACATCGGACGCGACGATCTCCGTCGCATCCGGCCCTGCCTGCCGTTCGGCCCGCAGGTCGCTGCGCGCGGCCGCCGCCGCGCCTCCGCGCGACTGCACGAGCGCCGCGATGCGACGCGCCAGCTCGGACTGCCGCATGGCGAGCGCCGACGCGCTCTGCGCGCGCGTCGCGCGCGCCGTCTCCTCGAGGTTCCCGAGGAACGACACCTGCTCGCGCCAGCCGAGCGCGAGCGCGAGGAGCACCAGGCTGAGCGCGCCGCCGGCGACGAGGCGGCGGACCAGGCGGTCGCGGCCCACCACACCCTGCGCGGCGGCCTGACTCAGCTCCTGCAGCATCAGCCCTCCGCCGGTCCGCGGAGCTGGGCCCATATCAGCAGGTCGTCACCGCTCATCGGCTTCGCGATGACGTAGCCCTGCGCATACGGGCATTCGAGCGCCTCGAGGAGCACGAGGTCCTCCTGCGTCTCCACGCCCTCGGCGACCGCTTCGAGCGAGAGGCCCGAGGCCAGTTCGAGGAGCGAGCCGAGCACGGCGGTGGCCTTGGGATCCTTCGACGCCCCGTGCACGAACCGCCGGTCGACCTTGACCTCGGTCACCGGCATCGTCTTCAGCATCTCCATGGAAGCGTAGCCGGTGCCGTAGTCATCGAGCGACAGCCCGAACCCGGCCATCCGGAGGCGCGCGAGCGTCTCGATGGCGAGCGCGCGCTCGCGGCTCACCGTCGTCTCGGTGACCTCGACGACGAGCGCGGCCGGCTCGACGCCGATCGACCGGACGAGCTTGGTGAGGCGGTCGGCGAGGCTGGGGTCCGCGAGGGCACCGCCCGGGAGGTTGACCGAGACCGTGATCGACAGGCCGACCTTCTCCCACTTCCGCACCCAGGTGAGCGCCTGCGTGAGCATGCTCTGACTCAGCGCATCCATGAGGGGCGTGGTCTCGATCACCGGGATGAACGCCCCCGGCCCGATCATCCCGCGGGTGGGGTGCATCCAGCGGGCGAGCGCCTCGACCCCGGCCAGTCGCCCGGTGGCGACCTCGACCTTGGGCTGGAACCAGGGGATGATCTCCCCACGGCTGATGGCCTCGCCGATCTGTTCCGGCGAGTAGCTGTCCGCGGGGAGGTGCGCACGACCGCCGGAGCGGGCCTTCGCCGCCTCGTGGGTCCGGACCTCATTGAGGAAGCCACGGAGCGCCTCGAGCGAGACCGGCTTCGGGATCGCCCCGAGGACCTGCAAGCCATACATCTTGGCCATCTCGTCCACCGATCGCAGGACGGACGGGTCGTGAGCGCTGGTGAGGACGACACGGGGGGTGACCGCGTCCTGCGACAGCATGCGCAGGAACGTGACACCGTCCATTCCTGGCGTCTCCAGGTCGGCGATGACCAGGTCAGGGGTCGCCCGACGGACGGCCTCGAGGGCTTCGTCGCCGGTCGACGCTTCCACCACCGCGACATGCCCCAACCCGAGCAGCAGCCGGCCCAGCATGCGGCGCTGGAACGGATGATCCTCGAGGATGAGCACGGTGAGGTGCTTGATCTCGCCCTCAGCGTCGCCGCCGGACGTCCGCGACGAGACCGGTCGACCCCGCTCTGCGGCGCGCGACACATCACGCCCTGGGACTGGCGAGTGGAGATCGGGACTGATGGTGATACCGCCTCCCGGACGGTGGAAGCCTACTCTCTCCTCCGAGTATCGGTCGCGCCTACGGGAACTGGAGCTACCGCCGCCCGGTCACTGACGCATATTCCGACACGTGCCGAACGCGCCCATCGCCCCCCTCGCTCCGCAAGCCGCGGCCGGCCCGCACGGCCGGAACGCGCCCACGTTGCCGGAGATGCCGGCGAGCAACCCCACCGCACTGGTGGATGCGCAGGGGCGCGTCCGTGCGGTGAGCACGAGCTTCGCGTCGGCGCTCAGGATCCGGCGCGACGAGCTGTTCGCGCATCCGCTGCCGACACTCGTGCGCCTGGAGGACCGGCCGGCCCTCGCCCACGCCATCGCTGCCGTCGCCTCGGGCGACTGGCCCGGCTGCTCCCTCGAGGTGGGATTCCTCCAGCACCTGCGCGAGGACCGCGCGGTGCGCCTCATGATCGAGGCCGACGAGGCGATGAAGGTCCGCATCCACGCGACCGACCTCACCGCCGAACGCCTCGCGACCCGCGCCCTCCACGAATACCAGGAGAGCCTCCGCGCCCTCACCGCGCACGCGCTCGACATCTGGGCGTTGCTCGACGAGACCGGCACGCTGCGCTCCGTGAGCGAGTCGGTCTCGGTGCATCTCGGCTGGCCGGCGCGCGAACTCGAGGGCAAGCGCCTGCCCGACTTCGTGCACCCGGACGACCTCCCGAGCATCGACATCCTGCTGCACGACCTCAAGCACGACCCGACGCTCGTGCGGAGTGCGGTCGTGCGCGCCCGCCACCAGGACGGCGGCTGGCGCACCCTCGAGACGACGACCTCGGGATTCAACCCCGGGGTGCTCGGCAACAGCGTCTTCGTCGTGAATGCGCGCGACGTGACGGCGCGCGAGCGGACCGAGGCGACCCTCCGCGAGGTGGAGTACCGGTTCAGCCAGCTCGTCGAGCAGGCGCTCACCGGCATCGTCGTCGTGCAGGATGGCGTGCTCGTGTACGCGAACCCGCGCTTCCTGCAGCTCCTCGGCGCCGACGCGGGGCTCATCGCGCGACGCACGCGCGTGCTGTCGCTCATCGACCGGCGCTCCATCCCGCGGCTGCGCGAGGTCCGCACCGCGCTCGCCACCGGCTCGCACCAGAGCACGCGCATCCAGCTCCGCGGCGTGCACGTCCTCGGCCACCCGCTCGAGGTCGAGGTCGCGACCAGTCTCGTGGACTTCGCCGGACGCCCCGCCCTGCTCTGCACCGTGACCGACATGACCGAGTCGCGCGCCCTGCAGCTGCGGATGGCGGAGGCTGAGAAGATCGAGGCCGTCGGCCTCCTCGCGGGCGGCGTCGCCCACGACTTCAACAACATGCTCACGAGCATCCTCGCGTGGGTCGACATCGCCGCCGACGAGGTGGGGCCGTCGAGTCCGGTCCGGCAGGCGCTCGACGAGATCCGCACCTCGGCCGAGCGCGGGGCCGAGCTCACACGCCAGTTGCTCGCCTTCGGGCGCCGGCAGTTCCTCGAGCCGCGCCCGCTCGACCTCGGCGAGGTCGCGGTGCGGCTCAAGCGCTGGATGGATCGCGTGCTCGGCACCGATCATCGGCTCGACGTGCGGGTCCCCGACGCGACCTGGCTCATCGAGGCCGACCGGATGCAGATCGAGCGCGCCCTCACCGCGCTCATCATGAACGCGCGCGACGCGATGCCGAAGGGGGGCACGATCGCCGTGGTCGTCGAGCACGCGGTGCTCGAGGCGGAGGAGGCGGCACGGCTCGGTCCGCTGCAGGCTGGCGAGCACGTCGTGGTGCGCGTGCGCGATGCCGGCCAGGGCATGGACGAGCCGACGCGACGGCGCATCTTCGAGCCGTTCTTCACCACGAAGCCGCAGGGGCACGGGACCGGTCTTGGCCTGCCCGCCGTGCTCGGCACCGTCCTGCAGTCGGGCGGCGCGATCGACGTGCGGAGCGAGCCGGGCATCGGCACCGAGTTCCACTGCTATTTCCCGCGACACGAGGCCCTCGCCGCCGCGGATGCACCGCCGCGGCCGTCGGCGGAACTGCGCGCGCGCCCCGCCCGGCGCGTGCTCGTGGTGGAGGACGACCCGCAGCTCGGCAAGATCCTGCGGCGTCTGCTGCAGGAGGGAGGGCACGCCGTGCGGCTGGCGGCGAATGCCGACGAGGCGGAGGCGCTGGCATCCGCCGAATCGATCGAGGTGCTCGTCTGCGACCAGGAACTCCCCGGCACGCGGGGATCGGCGCTCGCGCAGCGCCTCTGCGGTCGCGGGGCCGCGCGCGGGACGGTGCTCATCTCGGGGCGTCCGATCGACGCGGCCGAGCGCGAGGAGTCGGGACCGCACACCACCGTGCTGCTCAAGCCGTTCCGCCCGCAGCAGCTCCTCGAGGTGATCGAGGAGATCGCGGCGGGGCGCACCGCGGCGCGCTGAGTCAGCGCACCTCGCAGACGTTCGACTCGCGACGCTCGAGGAAGGTGACCGGCCGGATGGTGCGTGGCACGCGCACCACGTCCACGGGCGAGACCACTTCGTTGAGGCAGCCACACCCCGCCCCGCGGTGCCGCTCGCGCACGACCGCGTAGATGCGCCGGTCATCGTCGCGGAAGATGGTGTCGATGTTGATGAGATAGCCCATGCAGGGCTGCTCCCCCATCCCGGCGACGAGGAGCATCTCGCGCGTGAAGTCGACCGCCGGCGGCTCGGCCGCATCGTTCGGGCCGGCGATGCGCGCCCAGACGGTACGCCAGTCGGCGCTGTCCTGCACGGTGAGGCGCACCGAATGCGTCAGGTGGCTCTTCGCGTCGCGGAAGGCGTGATCGACCGACTGGTAGGGCTCGAGGCGCACCGCGGCCGCGCGGGCCCGTGCGTCGCGTTCGGTGATGTCGGGCGCGTTGCCGCGGACGTCCGGCCCCGCCTCGGGACTCGAGCGACGGCAGGAGACGAGCCCCACCGCGGCGACGGTGGCGACGAGCAGGACGGGACGCAGGAAGGTAGAGCGACGCATGGGGACTCCGGTCAACGCATGATGGCGGGGATCGACGGACCCGTGACTCGACGGCCGCGTCCGAGCTGCGCGTTGATCGCGCCGGCGATCCGGTCGAGCGGGAGGATCTCCTCCACCGCGTCGAGCATCACCGCCTCGCGTGGCATGCCGTAGACGACGCAGCTCTCCTCGTCCTGGGCGATGGTCCACGCCCCCACCTCGCGCAATGCCAGCATGCCGCGACCGCCATCGGCGCCCATGCCGGTGAGCAGCGCGGCGACGGTGGTCTCGCCGGCGACCTGCGCGACCGAGTCGAAGAGCACGTCGACGGCGGGACGCTGGTGATGGACCATCGGGCCGTCCTTCACGTGCGTGACGAAGCCGTCGGGCGAACGGCGCACCTGGAGATGGTATCCTCCGGGAGCGATGTAGGCCGTGCCGTCGCGGATCACCTCGCCGTCCACCGCCTCGTGCACGCGCATCGCGCAGAGTCCGTCGAGGCGGTTGGCGAAGGCCTTGGTGAAGTGCGGCGGCATGTGCTGCACGATCACGGTGCCGGGCGTGTCGGCGCCGAGGCCGGCGAGCACGGCCTCGATCGCGGGCGGCCCTCCGGTGGACGCGCCGATGGCGACGAGGCGGCGGGACGGCACCCCCTCGTCGTCAGCGCGGCGCGTGGTGACCGGCGGGATGATCCGCTTGCGCGGGGCCTTGAGGCGCTCGAGCGGGATGCGCGCCGCGGCGCGCACCGACCGGATGAGCAGCCGCTCGACGTCGGGGACCGACATCGACCCTTCGGGCTTGGGCACGACGTCCACCGCGCCGAGGGCCATGGCGCGCACCGCGTTGGCGCTGCTCGCCTGCGCGACCGAGCTCACCACGATCACGCGCATGGGCTTGGACCGCATCAGCTTCTCGAGGAAGGTGAGGCCATCCATGCGCGGCATCTCGATGTCGAGCGTGATCACGTCGGGCTCCAGCGCGACGATCTGGTCGCGGGCCTCGTACGGATCGCGCGCGGTGCCGACGACCTCCACGTCCATGAAGCGTCCGAGCGCGTCCGACAGCACCCGGCGCACGAGCGCCGAGTCGTCGACGATCAGCACGCGCACCGGGTGCTCGGCGGTCACGGGACCAGCTTCTTCGTCGCGCCGTCGGCGCGGATCTCGACCGAGCCGCTCGCGACGGCGAGCGTCATGGTGCGCGCGCAGTTGGTGCCGCCGACATCGGAGGCGACGACCTTCATGCCGGCAGCGAGCATCCAGGCCTCGAAGGCGCGGATGTTCCGCTCGCCGATCTGGAAGTGGTCCTTCCCCGACATGCGCTGCGACGCGCCGCCGGCGACGGCGATGCGCAGCCGCCCCTTGCTGGCGCCGGCCCGCGTCATCTCGTCGAGCAGCGCGGGCACGCCGGTGTCGACGAACATCCCCGGCTGCTTCTGCGCCTTCGCCTTGTCGAGCGTCGAGTCGGGGAGCATGACGTGCACGAGGCCGCCGACCTTCGCGAGCGGGTCGTACATCGTGATCCCGAGGCAGCTGCCCAGGGCATACGTGACGATCTCGTCCCCGGCCGCGCCGGCGACGTGCAACCCCGCGATGCCGACGCACTTGCGCCCGGCGACGGAGAGTTTGTGGATCGCGGTGCCGGCGAGGCTCATGAGGCGCCGCCGGGCTTGCGATAGACGGCGGGCTGGATCGGTTCCAGGCCGTGCGCGATCCCCGAGAGGCTCTCGGCGTGGCCGACGCAGAGGATGCCGCCGGGCGGCAGGAGCGTCGCGAACCGTTGCACGAGCCGCTCCTGCGTCTCGCGGTCGAAGTAGATCATCACGTTGCGGCAGAAGATGACGTCGAACGGCCCCTTCATGGGCCACGACTCCATCAGGTTGAGGCGCGCGAAGCGGACGAGGTCGCGGACCTCCTTGCGCACCGTGTAGGCATCGGGACTCCCGGGCACCTTCTCGAGATGCTTGCGGAGCGTCTCCGGCGGGATCCCCTGGAGTTGGTTGCCCGCGTAGCGCGCGCTGCGCGCCGTCGCGAGGATGCGATGCGAGATGTCCGTCGCGAGGATCCGCGTCCGGCGCAGCGCGTCGGGCGGCAGGTGGTCGCGCACGACCATGCCGAGGGTGTACGGCTCCTCGCCCGACGAGCAGGCCGCGCTCCAGATGCGGATCTCGGCCGGGGACACCGCGAGGCGCGGGAGCACCTCCTCGACCAGGTAGTCGAAGTGGGCCGGCTCGCGGAAGAAGTTCGTCTTGTTGGTCGTGAGGACGTCGATGAAGTGCGGGATCTCGTCCGGGATCGCGCCGTCGAGGACGGCATCGATGTAGGCGCCGAGCGACGGCATCGCCGTCGCACGCACGCGGTGCCCGAGACGCGAGACGACGAGCGCCTCCTTGCCGTCGCGCAGCCGGATCCCGCAGAGGCCGTGCAGGTACTCGGCGACCGCCTCGTAGCGGTCGGCCGAGAGCCGCAGGTCGGGGCCCGAGGCGAGCACGGGGCTGGTCGAGGTCATCGCGTGAATCGCGGTTCGGGACGTGGAGCGCCGGCCCGAGGGGCCGGCGGCGGGGTCAGAGCGCCGACGAGATGGCGTCGATCGAGAGGACCTTGTCCGCGTCCAGCAGCATGCGGACCTTCCCCTCGGAGTTCGCGACGCCGAGCAGGCACGAGACGTCGACGTCCGAGCCGAACGACGGCGGCGGCTCGATCTCGCCCTCGGCGATCATGCGCACCTCGGAGACCGCGTCCACCGCGATCCCGACGAGCAGCCCCTTCACGTTGAGCACGATGATGCACGTCTCCTCGGCATCGGTCGCCGGCATGCTGAAGCGGCGACGGAGGTCGACGATCGGGATCACCTTCCCGCGGAGGTTCACCACGCCGCGGATCACGTGGTGGCTGTGCGGCACGGGCGTCACCGCCATCATCCCGATGATCTCGTGGACGGTGAGGATCTCGAACCCGTACTCCTCGCCCGCGAGGACGAAGGTCAGGTACTTGCCGCCGAGCGAACGGGTCGACGGGGAGAGGTCAGCGACGGGCGCGGTCATGTCGGACTCGGATGCGATGGTGGTGGAGATGGCCTTCGAGAGCAGTATCGGCCGATGCCGCGCTTTCCCGCAGCGTTCAGGCGGCCTGCGTCGCGAAGGCCGGGTCGACGACCGCCTGGCGGCTCGCCACGACGAGTTCATCGACGTCGAGGATGAGCCCCACGCGGCCATCCCCGAGGATCGCGCCGCCGGTCAGCCCGCGCACGCGTCCGATCGCCTCGCCGAGCGGCTTCGCGACCACCTGCTGCTGGCCGAGGAGCTCGTCCACCATGATCGCCACGCGGTTGTTGCCGTCGCCCACGACCATGAGGATCCCCTCGACGACCCGCTCCTGCGCCCCGAGCACGCGGAGCGCGCGGTGGAGCCGGAGCAACGGGAGCACCTCGCCGCCGTGCTGGACCATCTCGCCCTTGCCCTGCACCGTGCTGACGGCGCTCGGCTCGGGCCGGAAGCAGCGACGGATCTGCGCGGTGGGGACGATGAAGCGTTCGGCGCCCACGCGGACGATCATGCCGTCGGTGATGGCGAGCGTGAGCGGCAGCTCGATCGTGAAGACCGATCCCTTGCCCGGGCTCGACTCGATGAGCGTGCGGCCCCGCATGGCCATGAGGTTGCGGCGCACCACGTCCATGCCCACGCCGCGGCCCGAGACCTCGGTCACCGCCTCGGCCGTCGAGAACCCGGGCGCGAAGATCAGGTCGAACACCTCGGAGTCGGACATCCCGTCGCCCGAGGCGATGAGTCCCTTCTCGACGGCCTTCGCGACGATCTTCTCGCGCTGCAGGCCGCGCCCGTCGTCGCGAAGCTTCACGAGCACGCGGTCGCCCGCCTGGCTCGCCTCGAGCCGCACGACGCCCATCGCCGACTTGCCATGCTTGAGCCGCTCCGACGGCGCCTCGATCCCGTGGTCGACCGCGTTGCGCACCATGTGCAGCAGCGGGTCGGCCAGGAGGTCGACGAGCGTGCGGTCGACCTCGGTCTCCTCGCCGGTCACCTCGAACACGATCTGCTTGCCGCTGCGGTTCGCGAGGTCGCGCACGACGCGGGCGAGCTTGGTGATCGCCCCCTTGAGCGGGACCATGCGGAGCCCGAGCGAGAGGTCCTGCAGTTCGCGGACGATCTTGTCGGCGTGCCGGACCTTCTGCGCGAGGTCGTGGTGCGACGCGTCGCGCACGATCCCATCCTGCAGGAGGATGGTGTTCGCGATCACGAGTTCGCCCACCATCTCCACCAGGCGGTCGAGCTTGTCGGTCCGGACCTTCACCATCGGGTCGGTGACCGGGACGCCGGCGGCCGGAGCGGCCGGGTTCGCGGACGCGGTCGTCGCCGCGCGTGCGGCACGCGGCGCGCCCTCGGAGGCGGACGGGGCTTCCGTCTCGTCCTCCTCGACGACCGCGCGCGGCGGGACGACGCCGCCATGCGAGTCCGGATCGCTCAGCGCCTGCTGCAGCGCGCCGTAGTCCGCGGGGAGCGGCGGCGCGCCTCCGGCGAGCGCGGCGGGGATGCTGAGGACGAGCGACTTGAGGATGTCGACGGCGCGGAGCGAGAGCTCCGGCACCTGGCCGGCGAAGGCGAGGTCGGCGCCGCGGACGCGGTCGAGCATGTCCTCGGCGTGATGCGCGAAGCCGGCGATGGCGGCGAGGCCCAGGAAGGACGACGTGCCCTTGATGGTATGGAAGGCGCGGAAGACGTCGTTGATGGCCTCGACGTCATCGGGTGCGGTCTCGAGCCGGAGCAGCGCGGCCTCGGCGTTCTCGAGGTACTCGCGCGCCTCGGCGGCGAAGTCCTCGATCAGAGCGCGGTCGCAGTCGTCGCCGATGGTGAACGTCGCGGGCGCGGCGGGCGCGCCGACGGCGGCCGGGGCCGGGACCACCGGGATGCCCATGGGCGTGACGTCGCGCGGCACGGGGGCCGGCTCCGGCTCGCTCATCGCGCGGTCGCCGTTCTCGTCGTGATCGACGGCGATCTCCAGGTGATTGCGGACCTTCTCGAGGCCGGCGGCCTCGCGGTCGCCCTTGAACTCGGAGGGATCGTCGAGCACCGCGATGGCGTCGGCGAGCGACATGCGCACGGGCGGCGCGAAGCGCTTGTCGGCGACGAGGGACCAGAGGCGCTCGCGCAGGCGGCGGCGGGCGGCCTCGTCCCCGGGCTCGCAGGCGACGAACGCGGCGATCGCGTCGTCGATGGTGAGGAGGGCCATGGCCGTGCGCCTAGCGCGGGCCGAAGAGCTGGTCGGCGAACGCCTGCGAGTCCGACTTGTCCGCCACCGCATTCGGATCGAAGTGCTTGGGCGCCGAGTGCGGCACGCTGCCGCTCACGGCGGTCACGTCGGCCGCGAACGGCTCGAAGATCCCGGTGAGCTGCTCGAGCCGGCGTTCGGTGTCGGAGATCACGGCGGCCGCGTAGCCGAGCTGCTGGCTGGTGATGTCCTGGAACTGGACGTGCGTCATCACCCCGTAGAGCTCCTCGCGGAGCGCCGTGTAGCGGGCGTGCCGGACGAAGTCCTCGGCCTCCTCCGCTTCCTGCTCGAGCTCGGTCACCACCGCGATCGCGCGGTCGAGGCCGTCGAGCATGCCGGTCGCGGCGAGCTCGGTCGCCGAGGTGACGGCGGAGAGCTTCTTGTTCATCTGGTCGAGGCGCGCGTCGGACGCTTCCTGCAGGAGGCCGCGGCTCTGCTTGATGCGGTCGAGCAGCGAGGCCACCTCGGCGTAGGCGCGGAGGAGCGTCGAGGCGAGCGAGAGCAGGCTGCCGCTCTGGTGCGCGCCCTTCTCCGCCATCGGCGCGGCGATGCGCGCGAGGTTGTCGGCCGTGCCGAGGTCACCCAGCGCCTGGTTCACGAGCCGGAGGGCCGTGTCCGTCGCATGGAGGACATCATCGTGGGACTGTACCTGGGTTGCCATCGGACGAACGCCTCCGGTTCAGGCCGCCGCGCGCACGGAGAGGACCGCATCGATCTTCTCCTTGAGCACGGGGGGGGTGAAGGGCTTCAGCACGTAGTTGTTCACGCCGGCCTCGACCGCGGCGAGGATGTCCTCGCGCGCCGATCGGGTGGTGACCATCAGGATCGGGACGTCCGCCCCATCGGGCCGCCCGCGCACGTTGCGCGCGAAGTCCAGGCCGCTCATCTGCGGCATGTTCCAGTCGGTGATGATGAAGCTGATGCCGCCTTCCGCGAACTTGGTGATCGCGGTGGCGCCATCATCCGCTTCGACCACATCGGTGTAGCCGATGCGGTCGAGCGAGTTCACGATGATGCGGCGCATGGTCGCGGAATCGTCGACGACGAGGAAACGCATGGATCGCTCGAGTGGGTAGTAGGCTGCGAAGCGGGTCAGCGGAGGTCGCCGCTCTTGCGCAGCGCGGACGCTACGGCATCGAGCACGACGGGGGTGTCATAGGTGCCATCGAGGATGCGCTGCCGGACCTGGAGCAGGCGCTCCGCCGACAGCGACCCTTCGTCCTCCGAACGGGCCACGAGGGCGCGCGCGGCGGGCGAGAGATCGAGCACGTCGCGCTGGCCGAGGGCCGGCGCATCGGGCTGACGGAGCGCGGTCTCGTCGGAGACACGCGCCACGCTGCTCGGGGTTCGGGCGGGAGCCGCTCCTTCAAGGCGGGGGCGGCTCGGGCCAGTGGGCGGGATCGTCATCGGGTACTCCTCCTTTGGAGTTCAGTATCGACGGTCCTGCCGCCGACTTGACCGGCAAGATCAGCCGGTCGTCCGAAGACTCGAACGGCGTCCGGGGACGGCATAGAAGGCCCGTTCCCCCGGGCGGAACTGCGGCATCGGCTCGGCGAGCGCCCGGGAGGCCTCGCGGCGCGCCCGGAAGAGCTCGGCCTCGAGCGCGGCCTGGGCCACTTGGCTCCGCTCGAGCGCCTGCACCATCAGCCGGATGATCGCGGCGTGTTCGGCGGCCGAGAGCCCGGCCAGTGACAATTCGCCCACCAGGTCCTCGGTCGCCGTCAGCGCCGCTTCGCGCTCCCCCATGCCCTGCAGGAGGGATTCGGTATCCCCCGTGATCACCGCCAGTCGGAGCGACTCGTCGGCGGCGGAGAGCCGCATGGTGATCCCGCTGGCGTAGTCGGCCATCAACTGGCCGCGCGTCTGGACGATGCTCATCGGGCCGCTCCCTGCTGGATGCCCACGAACGCCTCGCGCAGTTCGCGGACCATCGTGGTGATCCGGTCGAGCCGGTCCACCGCCGGGTCCACACCGAGCGTGGTGAGTTCGCGAAGGAAGAACGTGTAGAGGCCGCTCAGCTGGCCGGCGATGGCGCCGCCGCGGGGGCGGTCGAGCGTGGCGAGCAGCTCGGCGACGGAGTCGCGCGCGCGGGAGAGTTCGGTGAGGCGGGCCTCGTGATCACCGGCGGCGATCGCATTGCGCGTGCGCAGGAGGCTGGCGAGCAGGTGGTCGTAGACCATCACGACGAGTTCGCCCGGACTCGCGGTCAGGACGGCGGTCTCGCGATAGCGATCGCCGCGGCGGGTGCTGTGTCGGGCTGAGGTGGCGTAGGACATCGAGGGCTCCAGGGTGACACGCTGGAGTATCGGCACCTCGGTCCAAAAGATGCGTGCATCGCACGCCGCCGTGCACACCACCATCACGTCCTGCGCGTCGATCGCGCGCGCGAGCCGCGCGCGCGATCGACGGACGCGATCAGCCGGCGCGCGCGCCGGCGATCGCGTTCATCGTCGTCACCTGTGACGACAACCATGAGCCTTGCGACTGCAACTGCGAGAGCAGCGTCTCCATGCGCGAGAAGTCGGCGACGAGCGCCGCGCGCCGACGCTCGAGTCGCCCGAGGATGTCGATCTCGCGCTTCTCGAGCGCGGCGATGCGCGTGCGCGCCGAGTCCATCTGCAGCGCGGCCGCGCCGCTCCCCGACGCGAGCACCGACTCGGCGCTCTGGCTCAGCGATCCCGCGAGGCCGCGCGAGTAGCGCACCTCGGACGTCGCGTTGTCGTCGGTGCCGGTGTAGCGCAGCACGAGCCCCTTGAGCGAGGTGAGCAGCTGCCCCGCACCGGTCATCGCCTCGCCGTCAAGCGTGCCGGCGGCGTCGAGCCCGGTGTCGAACGAGCCGGCGGCGAGCCCGAGCTGCGTCCCGGGGGCCTCGGCGCCAGGATCCGTGTACGCGACGGTGAAGCCGCCGAGCGAGCCGTAGTCGGTGCTCGTGAGCCGGAGTGCCCCGCCCTCCACGCTCGCGTTCACCGCGACGTTCTCCTCGTTGAAGGCGGCCTGCAACTTCGCGGCGAGGATCGCCGGGGTGTCTCCGTTGGCGAGCGTGATCGTCGCGCTGCGGCCGGAGCCCTCGGCGGTAACGGTCATCGAGGCTGGCGTCGCGCCCGCGGTGTAGGTCGCGAAGGCCGCACCGAGCGTGGTGCTGCGCGTCGCCGCGCGCGTCACGACCAGGGCCGACACCGACGACGGTGTCACACCGTCCGCGCCGACGTACTGCACGCTGGCATTCGCCGCGGTGCCCGCCGAACGGAACAGCGATTCGACGCCGAGCGGATCGGTGTCGAGCGCCGCCTTGAAGGCGGTCGAGTCGAGCTTCAGGGTGCCGTCCTTCTGCAGGGAGAGCCCCACGCTCCCCGCGCGCAGGTACTGCGCCGAGGCACCGAGGCCCACCTGGTTCGAGAGGAGGATCCCCTTCATCGCGCCAAGCACCGACCGCGCACTGCTGGCGAACGGCAGGCGTCCGTCGGCCTTGGTCTCGGACGCGATGGCGGTGGTGAGGGCGTTGTACGCCTTGGCGAACTCCTCCACCACGCCGACCGAGGTCTCGCGCGTGTTGGTGATCGCCACCTCGAACTCCGCGCCGGCCTCCTCGCCGGTGAGCGTGAGGGTCGCGCCGCCGACGGCGCCGGCGACGGTGTTGGTGCGCGACGTGATGAGCGCGCCATCCACGCGGATAAGCGCGTCCTCGCCGGCGGCGAGTTGACGCACGCGACCGAACGAGGTCGTGGTGGACCCGAAGTCGAGGGTGGCGCCGGACTGCAGGCCCGCCGAGAGCGTGACGGCCAGGCGAGACTCACCACTCACGCTGTCGGTCAGGCGGATCTGGCCGCCCACGATCGACGCGTCGACATCCTGACCGCCCGCGAACGCGGACTCGATCGAGGCGAGCAGGTCATCGACCGTGTCGGTGCCGCTCACCGTATAGGTATGGTTCACCGCCGCGCCGGCACCGTCGGTGCCCGCGAGCGTGATGACGTCACCGGCCTGCAGCCCCGCGACCGAGCCGACGCCGAGGTCGGTCAGCAGCGTGCTGCCGGTCGCCGTCGAGGCGCCGAAGCCCGTGAGGACCGAGTCGAGCGTCACGGCCTGCGTGACACTGCTCGTGCGCCCGCCGACGCGGAGTCCGAGTGCTTCGAGGACGACGTTCGAGGCGTTCGAGCCGTCGCCGGCGACCGACCCGGCGATCGCGAGGCGCGACCAGGTGGTGCCCCCTTCGGTCTCGGACTCGATCGACGCGGCATTCGGGCTCAGCGCGTTGATGCGCGCCACGACCTGCGCGAGCGAGTCGTTCTCGAGGTCCACGGTCAGGGTGCGCCCGTTGACCATGATCGTCGCCGGGGACGGCGAGACGCTGATGCCGAGCGCCGCCGCTGTGGCGAGCGTGGTGGACGAGACGCGGATGGAGCGCGCCTTGCCGTCGGCGCCGGTGTTGATGGACCGCGTGGCGTCGATGAAGCCGAGCGCCTCGAGGGTGCTCGTGCCGCCCGCACCGCTGCGGTCGTCGGCGAGCTCGAGGCCACGCGCGCCGGTGGTCTCGGAGGTGAGAACGAGCCGGCTCGCGCCGTTCGCGGTCACGATCGTGGCCGCAGCCCGCGTCGGCGCGCCGCCGGTGTTGGCGGCGTTGATCTTGTCCCGCACGCGCGACAGCGTGTCGGTCGTCTCGATCGTGATCGAGGTGCCATTGAGCGAGAAGCGTCCGCTCAGACCCAGCGCCTCGGCGGGATCCGCGACGGCGAGCCCGGTGAGCTTCTCCGAGCGTGCCAGATTCTCGACCGCGACGGCGTAGCGGCCCGGTGCCGCGTTGGCGATGGAGCCGACCGTGGCCAGCGCGCGCCCCGATGCGGTCGTGCCGACGGTGGCCGACTTGGTGCGGAAGGCACTGCCGTCCTTGAGCGCGGCGAGCGCGTCCCGCGCGCGGGTCACGGCCGCGGAGATCGCGGTCCAACCTTCGATGCGCCGCTGTTCGGCGCCGAGCGAACCGCTCACGGGTTGGAGTGCGCGCGCCGTCTCGACCTCGATGATCTGGTCGACGAGGTCGCGCCACTGGATGCCGCTCGCGAGGCCTTGGAACGAACCGATGGGTGTCGTCACGGGAACTCCTGGATGGCCGTCGGCCCGCATCGCCGAGCGGACTCGGCGATGCGGGCGACGGGTCAGACCATGGCCGGGGCGGTGGCGGCGGGATCGCCGCCCCCGTCCGGTCCAAGTGGATCAACCACGAAGCAGCTGCAGGATGCCCTGCGCCGACTGGTTCGCCTGCGCCAGCATCGCCGTGCCGGCCTGCGAGAGGATCTGGTTCTTCGAGAACTTCGTCATCTCCTCGGCCATGTCGACGTCACGGATGACCGACTCGGCGGCCGTGAAGTTCGAGATCTGCGCCTTGACGTTCTCGAGCGCGTAGCCGATGCGGTTCTGCGCCGCGCCGACGTCGCCCAGCGAGCCGTTGACGACCTCGATCGCGTCGTCGATGTTGCTCAGCGCCGTCTGCGCGCCGGTGGAGGTCGCCAGCGTGTCGGTGTCGATGCCGAGCGTCGCGACGGTCACGTCGACGTTGTCGAGCGTGATGAGGTCGTCGGAGGTGTAGGCGCCCGACGAGCGGACCATGAACGCGCCACCCGCGGCGCCCGCGTCCACCTGGATCGTCGTGCCATCCGCCGAACCCGTGGCGGTGGTCTCATCGAAGTTCGCGTCGAGCTCGAGGGTGAGGCCGAACTGGTCGAACGTGACCGTCTGACGGCCGGCCACGAGGCCAGTGACGGTCTGCGTGACGCCCGAGCCGTTCGTGATGGTCATCGAGCCGTTCGCGGTCTGCGTGATGTCGTAGTCGTCCGCGGCGGTGCCGTTGATCGTCGCCGAGAAGACGCCGGTGCCGGCGGCGAGGGCCGTCGAGGCCGCGCCGGTGTCGACCGCGTTGCCGAAGCCGCCGTCGAGCAGCGTCTTGCCCTGGAACTTCGTGGTCGTCACGATCTTGCTGATCTCGGTGCGCAGCGCGGTGAACTCCGCCTGGATCGCCGTGCGGCCGTCCGCATCGGTGTTGTCCGAGGCCGACTGCGTGGCGAGCTCCTTCATGCGCTCGAGGATCTTGCCGACGGTCTGGAGGCCGCCTTCCGCGACGGAGAGCAGCGAGTTGGCCTGCTCGGCGTTCTTCGCGGCCTGCGAGAGGGCGCGGGTGTCGGCGCGGAGCTTGTTCGCGATGCCGAGGCCGGCGGCGTCATCGCCCGCCTTGTTGATGCGGAAGCCCGACGACAGCTTCGCCATCGAGCCCGCGACGTCAGCATTCACGCGCGAGAGGTTGCGCGAGGCATCGTTCGCGGAGACGTTCGTGTTGATACGCATTGCTGGTGTTCCTCCCTTGGAACGTTGAGTGGAGCGTCCGTGCTCCCTTTCGTGACGGGCGAACACCCGTCTTCGACTTCACGCTTCAGTGTCGTCGGCTTCGCGCAGGACTTGAGCGAGCGGTGTCGCCGTCGCACCGTGTGACACCGTCAAGGGCGCGCGCGCGGCGAAACGCGCATCGCCCAGCACGAGCTGCCGGCCGCGCCGCGACGAGGCGGCGATCGCCACCGGACCCTGCAGGTTCGCCGTCATCGCCTCGCCCGCCGCGCGCGGCAGCGTGACGATCGCGAAGACGCCCACCTGCGTCGCGCTGGAGACGCCGAGCGCCGCGAGGTCCTGCGGCGTGAGCGTCACCGCGAACTCCGGATACGCATCGAACGGATCGACGAGCAGGAACGCGAGCGCCGGATGATCCATCGCGTGCAGCCAGCACCATCCCGGCTTCCCCGCGCCCACGAGCACCCAGCGCTTGCAGCTCGCGAAGCCGAACAGCCCGTCGGGGAACTCGAGGATCGCATCCTCGTCCACGATGAGCTCGCCCAGCAGCTGCGACCGCAGCTTCGTGCGCCGCATCTTGTGCATCGTCGGCCGCTCGATCGCGCGCTCGTTCGCACGATCGCTCGCGCGGCGCGACGGGGTGCCGGAGGAACGGTCCATCAGGTCGGGCGCGGTCGCCGTCATCGCAGGTAGTCCGAGAGGTTGAGGCCAAGCACCTTGCTGCTCGCGAGCAGGGCCGACTGGTAGGCGTTCTGGCGCGAGATGAGCTCGACGGCCGCAGCCTCGAAGTCCACCTCGGAGATCTGGGATCGGAAGGCCTGCAGGCTCCCCTCGAACGCATCGAGGTTGGCGCCCACCAGGTCCATGGTGCTCGCGCGTGCGCCGAGCGCCCCCACGCGTTCCTGCACGGCGTCGAACGAGGCAGTGAGCGTCTGCCCGACGGCGCGCAACGCGGTGTTGCCGGCGCTCGCCGGACCCGCGAGTTCCACCGCGAGGTCGCGCACCGCATCGAGCACGCCCGTGTCGAGGAAGAGCGTCGCCCCGTCATCGGTCGGGATGATCGTCCGGCCCGCATCGACCTCGATCGGCCGGTCGCCGGCCGCGCCGGTGGTCGTGTACGTCATCGTGGCGCCGGTGCCCGTCACCTCGAACGGCCGCTCCGTCACGCGGTGCCCGCCGAAGAGGTACTCGCCCTCGACCGAGGTGTTCGCGAGCGCGACGAGCTCGTTGAACATCCCCTCGACCTCCTTCTGGATCGTCGCACGCGAGTTGGCGTCGATCGTGTCGGTGGCCGCGGCGACGGTCAGTTCCTGCGCGCGGGTCAGGAGGGAGGTGACCTGCGTCATCACCTGGTCCTGCAGCGCCAACCGGCCCTTGGCCGTGTCGAGGCCGCGCCGGTACTGCGTGATCGCCCGGAGGCGACCGTCGGCCGCCATCACGTCACGGCTGCCGACCGGGTCATCCGACCCTGCCATCATCCGCTTGCCGGACGTGACCTGCGCCTGCGCCCGGACCATCGCCTGGGCAGAGGATTGCAGGGCCGTCAGTTGGTCTCGCACGAGGAGGTTGCTCGTGACGCGCATGGGGCCACCCGGGATGCCGAGGGAGAGAGCTTGGGGCTACCTTATGAACGGGCACGCGCCCCGCGGTCACCTTGCCGCGTGGCTACACGTCCATGCTGTGAGTGTCGGCCCGCTCGCCCCGCACTTGAGCCCTGCAACCCCGCATCTCCCGATGGCGCACATCCTGTTCGTCGACGACGATCCCACGGTCGGCGCGATCCTCCACGACACGCTCTTCCGGATGGGACACACGCCGTACGGCGCGTCCAACATCCCGGAAGCGCTCGGCGTGCTGCAGCGGGAGTCGCTCGACCTCATCATCCTCGACCACCGGATGCCCGGCATGACCGGGCTCGAGTTCCTGGAGTACCTGCGGGAGGAAGGGAGCGACGTCCCGGTCATCATGCTCACCGGGCACGGTTCCATCGAGCACGCGGTCGCGGCCATCAAGGCCGGGGCAGTGGACTACATCACCAAGCCGGTGCGGGCCGACCAGCTCGAAGTGGCCGTCAGTGCCGCGCTCGAACTCTCACGCCTCCGCCGGGAGAACGAGTCGCTCCGCCGCGAGGTGATGGCACTTCGCCACGAGCGCCAGATCATCGGCGATTCGCCGCAGATCCGGCAGATGCTGAACGTGATCGCGACCGCCGCCCCCACCCGCGCGACCGTCCTCCTGCAGGGCGAGTCGGGCACTGGCAAGGAGTTGGCCGCTCGTGCGCTGCACGAGCAGAGCCCGCGCCGCGACCGCCCCTTCATCCAGCTCAACTGCGCGGCGATCCCCGAGAACCTCGTCGAGTCCGCCCTCTTCGGGCACGAGAAGGGCGCCTTCACCGGGGCGCTCAAGCGGGTGGAGGGCGCCTTCGAGCGCGCCGACGGCGGCACCCTGCTCCTGGACGAGATCTCGGAGATGCGCCTCGATCTCCAAGCCAAGCTGCTGCGCGTCCTGCAGGAGCAGCGCTTCGAGCGGGTGGGCGGCACGAGCCCCATCACCGTCGACGTGCGCATCGTCGCCACCACCAATCGGGACCTCGCGCTGGAGTCCGCCGAAGGGCGGTTCCGCCAGGACCTCTTCTATAGACTGTCGGTCATCCCCATCCGGATCCCGCCGCTCCGCGAGCGCCGGGACGACATCGCCGTCCTCGCCTATCGCTTCGCGCTCAAGACGGCGAAGGAGAGCGGGCATCCGTTCGATGGGATCAGCCCGGCGGCGATCCAGCTCCTGCAGGACTACGCGTGGCCGGGCAACGTGCGCGAGCTCCAGCACACCATCGAGCGGGCGGTGATCCTCTCTCCCGACGCGATCCTCCAGCCGCACCACTTCGACTCGGCGCGCCTCGGACTCGTCGTCGGCGGTGGGCCGACGCCCATGAAGGGAACGCCGATCATTCGGCCGGTCGCGGCCCCCATCCCCGGCGCGACACCCGTGCCGACCGACCCGAACGGCTTCTGGCTGCCGTCGCTCGACGTCGTCGTCGCGGAGGAACTGCTCATCGACGAGGCGCTTCAACGGGCGGGCGGCAACCGCACCAAGGCGGCCACGCTGCTCAACATGAGCGTCCGCACGTTGCGGCATAAGCTGAACGCGGCCGGCAAGGAAGAGTAGGGTTCGTCCGCGTTCGTCGTCCGCCGGACGCGCGGACGGCAATCTCCGCACTCCCGGCAAGAACTGCCGAGCATCGTACCCCGCCGCCGTGAGCTGTCCGGCGCGCGCTGAGCGTGCGACAAGTCGTTGTCCAATAACAACTTGAAAGAGCACATCCGAGGCGACGCCGCCCGTTGGGGAGTTTGGCCCGCGCCCTGCCTTATGCATCACCGAGGAGTGGTGCGTTCCGGCAATCCCGCCTGACCGACCTGCTCCGCGGAGGCCAGATGCTCTTCGGATTCGTCGATCGCACCACGACCGCATCGCCGCTCAAGCGCGCCCTGGATGTGAATCAGGAACGCGTGCGCGGGATCCAGTCGCGCGTCGCGCGCGCCTCGCTCAACGGCGACGGCTTCGCGCTGTCGTCGGCGGCACAGGGCCCGCAGCTGCCGGGCGACGGCGTCACCGAGCCGGTCGATGTGGAGGCCGAGATGGTCGCGCTCGCCGATGAGCAACTCCGCTTCGAAGCCACCGCCAAGCTCCTCGAGAAGGCGTATGCCTCGCTCAAGAGCGCGATCCGCGACCGCTGATTCCCCCCTGAGGATCGACTGACATGACCTCCATCCGCCCCACCGGCCCCGCGCTCGAGCTGCCCGACATCAAGCGCTCGTCGCTGCGCCCCGACCCGGCGATGTTCCGCGGCCTCGCGATCTCGAGCAGCGGCCTCTCCGCGCAGCGCCTCCGCATGGAGGTCGCGTCCGCGAACCTCGCGAACGCCGAGACCACGCGCACCGCCAGCGGCGGGCCCTACCAACGGAGGATCGTGACGATGGAACCCTCGATCACGGGAGGCCCGATCGCCCAGTCGATGGGAGAGGACCTTTCCGTCAATGGTGGCGTGCGGGTCACCGGCATCGCCGCAGACACGACCAACGCATTCGAGAAGGTCTACGAGCCGGGACACCCCCACGCGGATGCGGAGGGCTACGTCCTCTACCCGAACGTCGACCCCACGCAGGAACTGGTCACGCTGATGGAAGCGCGCCGCCTGTATGACGCGAACGCGACCGCGTTCTCCTCGATGAAGGCGATGCTCCGTCGCGCGATCGACATCTGACTCCCTCCTTGGACACCCCTCCGATGCAGACCAACGGACTCGGCGCTCCCCTTCCCCGCCCCGTCAGCTCGCGTTCCCCGTACGGCCTCGACACCGGCGCCGCCGGCGCGACGCCCGGGGTCCGTCCGACCTTCCCCACGCGCACGACGCCGGCGCCGGTGGAGCGGACGCCGCAGCCCCCGGCCGCGGACGAGTCGTCCGCGCTCCGTCCGCCCAAGGGCACCGACCCCGAGCTCTGGAAGGTCCTCACCGCCGACGAGCGCGCCTTCTTCGCGCGCGAGGATGCGATGGGCCCGCTGAGCTACGGCCACCGCATCGCCACCACGCCGTCGCTTCCCGCGCGCGGCGGCCGTCTCAACCTCCGCGGCTGAGCCCGTCATGACGTCGCCCATCGGTTCACTCTCCTCGAGCTTCTCGCAGGTCACGCCGCGCATCCAGGACGGACCGCGGCAGATCGTCGTCCCGGTGCTCCCGGGTTCGGGTGGCGCGGGTGCGAGCGGTGGTGCAGCCGACGTCGGTCCCAGCTTCAAGGACACCTTCACCCGGGCCCTCAGCGAGGTCTCGGATACGCGCGAGCGCGGCGCCGAGCTCGCGGAGCGCTTCGCGGCCGGCGAACAGGTCGATCTCCATTCCGTGATGGCGGCGAGCGAGGAAGCGGGCCTGGCCCTCGACCTCGCGATCGAGATGCGGAACAAGGTGGTCGAAGCCTATCGCTCCCTCATCAACATGCAGAGCTGAGCTGAGTCCCCCTGATGCCTCCCGCCCTGCTCGCCCTCTTCGACCGCGTCGGCGGCCCGCGCCGCGCCGCGATCCTCGTCATCGGCCTCGCCGCCGCAGCCGGCGTGTTCGGCCTCGCGCGCTGGGCCAGTGCGCCCACCTGGGTCCCCGCCTTCGGCAGCGTGCCGATCGGCGACGTGGGCACCCTCACCGACCGCCTGACCGCCGCGGGAATCGAGTTCAAGCTCGGCGCCGGCGGCAGCACGGTGCTCGTGAAGGCGGACGAAGTACCGAAGGCACGCGTCGCGCTCGCGCGCGCCGGGGTGCTGCCGAACGACGGGCGGCCGGGCATGGAGATCTTCGAGACCTCGGTGTTCGGCGAGACCGATCGGGAGAAGCAGATCAAGGTGCAACGCGCCCTCGAAGGCGAGCTCGAGCGGTCGATCGGTGGGCTGCGGGGCATCGCGCGCGCGCGCGTGCATCTCGTGCTGGGGGAGTCCGACACCTACGGCGTCGCACCGCCGCCCGCCGAAGCGAGCATCATCCTCGAGCCCAACGGCTCCGACGGCATCAGTCCGGAGGTCGTGCGCGGGATCGCACGGACGGTCGCCAACGCCGTCCCGGGCCTGACGAGCGATCATGTCAACATCTCCGACGACGCCGGACGCACGCTGAACGAGGGGGACGAGGAAGGCAGCATCTCGTCGCTCACCAGCCGCCAGCTCACCGTCCAGCAGGAGGTCGAGAAGAACCTCCGCGACAAGGCGGAACGCCTGCTCGCGCCGATCCTCGGGGCGGGCAACTCGCGGGTGCAGGTGAACGCGTCCCTCACCTTCGATCGCATCGAACGCCAGTCGCGGACCTTCGACCCCAATCGGGCCGCGGTCACCATGGAGACGAAGTCCGAGGTGATCCCGGGCACCGACGGCGGGGCGGCGGAGGTGAAGACCGGGGCCGAATACGACAACACCGTCTCCACCGAGAACGTGAGCTCCGCGGTCGGCACGATCGAACGGCTCTCCGTGGCCGTCCTGCTCGCCGCGCCGGTGCCGCCGGTCGCGGATACGGCCACGGCGACCGCCGGCATCGCCCTGGCCGCGCCCGTCGACTCCGCTGCGCTTCGCGGCCAGGTCGAGACACTCGTGAAGAGCGCCGTCGGCTACGACGAAGCCCGCGGCGACGTCGTGACCGTCACCATGCTGCCCTTCACGCCCAAGCCGGTGCTTCCCGTGGCGCCGCCGCTGACGACGCTCGAGCAGATCCGCACCGTGCAGCGCCCGGCGCTCAGCGCGCTCGGCATCCTGCTCGCGTTCATCATCGCGATGATGACCCTTCGCGCCGCGAGCCGCCCCGCCGACTCCACGGCACAGCTCGCCGACGGGGCGATGGCCGGATACCTGCCGCCCGATCCGCAGGCGAACCCGGCCGCGTACGCCGCCTATCAGCAGCAGTTCCAGCAGCAGATGCAGCAGCAACTGCAGCCGCCGCACGCCGGTGGCGCCCACGCGCCCGGCCAGCCACACGCGGTGATGCCGGCGGCGCCGCGCATGGCGCCGCAGATCATCGTGCCGAACAACCCCATGCGCGAGCAGGTCCTCGCCTCGGTCGAGCAGCAGCCCGAGGTCGCCGCCAAGCTCATGCGCGCCTGGCTGCGCGACGGCTGATCCGATACGGTCCCGCCCCCACCGCCTTCCCTGCCTGACCTGCCATGAGCCAAGCCACCGCGCATCGCCCGCACAAGATCACGGATCTCTCCGGCCGCCAGAAGGCGGCGATCCTGTGCATGGTGCTGGGCGCCGACCCCGCCGCGAAGCTGCAGCAGAAGCTGAGCCCCGAGGAGTCCGAGGCGATCGGCGTCGAGATCGCGCGCCTCACCGCCGTGGAATCCTCGCTCGCCGAGGAAGTGCTCAAGGAATGGCTCGACCTCCTCACCGTCGCCGACTCCATCGCGCACGGCGGCCTCGAGTACGCCCAGCGCGTGCTCGAGCGCGCCTACGGCGCACCGCAGGCGGCCTCGATCCTCAAGCGCATCCAGACGCAGCTCGCCGACACGGCGGGGCTGCACCGCCTGCGCAGCGCGGATCCCTCGCAGCTCACGACGATGCTCCGAAACGAGCATCCGCAGACCATCGCGCTGATCCTCGCGCACCTCAATCCGGGCCAGACGGCGACCGTGCTGAAGGACCTGACCCCGGAGCTCGGCTCCGAGGTCGTCTATCGCATGGCGACGATGGCGAAGGTCTCGCCCGACATGCTGCAGCTCATCGAGCGATCCATCTGGACCGAGGACATGGAGACCCAGCAGGGCCTCTCGACCTCGGGTGGTCCGCAGGCGGTCGCGGCGATCCTCGCCCTCGTCCCGAGCTCGAACGAGAAGTCGCTGCTCGAAGGCGTCGGCACGCGCGATGCGGCGCTCGCCCAGCAGATCCGCGACCTCATGTTCGTCTTCGAGGACATCTCGACGCTCGACGACAAGTCGGTGCAGCGCCTGCTGCGCGAGATCGAGATCAAGACGCTGGCCCTCGCCCTCAAGGGCGCGAGCGAGCAGCTCACGAAGAAGATCATGGGCGGCATGTCCTCCCGCGCGGTCTCGTCGCTCCAAGAGGAGATCGAGAACCTCGGGCCGCAGAAGAAGCGCGACATCGAGAAGGCCCAGGCGACGATCGTCACCGCCATCCGCACCCTCGAGGAGAGCGGCGAGCTCGTGCTCTCCTCCGGCACCGACGACATCGTCTCATGAGCGCGCCGCGGCGACTCACCCCCCCGTCGGCGCAGGCCGGTCCGCGGCCGCGCACACCGATGTCGACGCTGCCGTGGAACCTCGCCGAGTTCAACGGCCCGGTCTCGTCGCCCGACGCGGCGGGCCCCGGCCGCGCCGGCGGGTGCACCGCCAGCGAGCTCACCGCGCTGCGCGAGCAGATGCAGGAGCAGAATGTCCGCGCCATCGCCGAGGCGCGGAAGGCCGCGTTCGAGGAGGGCCGAGCCGCCGGACGCGCCGAGGCCCAGCAGTCGGCGGACCGACGCGTCGCGGATGCCGTTGCCGCCGTGCACACCGCGGCAGCGACCATCAAGCATCACGAGGAGCACTACGCCGGCATGCTCGAGGAGAACCTCGTGGCGCTCGCGTGCGGCGTCGCTCGCCACATCATCGAGCGCGAGGTGCAGGTCGATCCCTCCCGCATCCGCTCGCTCGTGCAGGAGGCGATCAGCGCCTTCCCGCACGAGACGATGTTGCGCGTGCGGCTCAACCCGACCGACCACACGCTCCTCAACGCCGACCCGAGCTTCCCCGAGGTCACCTGGGTCGCCGATCCGCGGATCGTGCGCGGCGGCTGCGTGGTCGAGGGACGCGAGCGCATCATCGACGGCCGCGTGGACCTCGCGCTCGAGCAGGTCTTCCGTCGGCTCACGGGCGCCGACGCCTGAACGGCCCGGCCGCGATTGCCGCTCGGCACACCTTGCCGAGCGCAGCGGCCCACTGATCGCGAGTGCATCGACACTCGCAACCTCATACAAAACAATCGGTTACGCCGTCTCCGCCGCCCGGCACCGCACGGCATGCGAGTTGCTTTTTCACTTGGCGAACCCTTGTCCCTTCTTGCCTCCCCATGGTCGCCTCCACCTTCGCTGCACTCCAGGATCGGGTCTCCGAGATCCCGCGTCTCCGCCCCCTCGGGCGGATCACGCGGATCGTCGGGCTCGTCATGGAAGCGACGGGACTCGAGCTCGGAATGGGCGCCCTCTGCCGCGTGACCAGCCTGAGCGACGAGCGGTCGGTGCTCGCCGAGGTCGTTGGCTTCCATGAGCGCGGCGCGCTCCTCATGCCGCTCGGCGATATCGAAGGGCTGCACCCGGGCGCCACCGTCTCCGACCTCGGTCGCAATCTCGGCGTGCGCGTCGGCAACGGGCTCCTCGGGCGTGTGGTGAACGCGCTCGGCGCGCCGATCGACGGCCTCGGCAAGATCGACTTCGAGAAGCGCGTGCCGCTCTCCGCCGATCCGCCGAACCCGCTCGAGCGCGAGCGCATCGAGACGCCGTTCGTCACCGGCGTGCGGGCGATCGACGGCCTGCTCACCGTGGGGCGCGGCCAGCGCGTCGGCATCTTCGCCGGATCGGGCGTGGGCAAGTCCGTCCTCCTCGGCATGATCGCCCGCAAGGCGGAGAGCGAGGTGAACGTCATCGCGCTGCTCGGCGAGCGCGGACGCGAGGTGCGCGAGTTCGTCGAGAACTCGCTCGGCCCCGAGGGACTCGCCCGCTCGGTCGTGATCGTCGCGACGGGCGACGAGTCGGCGCTGCTCCGCGCGCGCGGCGCGCTCGTCGCGACGGCGATCGCCGAGTGGTTCCGCGACCAGGGGAAGCAGGTCCTCCTCATGGTGGACTCGGTCACCCGCGTCGCGATGGCGTGGCGCGAGATCGGCCTCGCGGTCGGCGAGCCGCCGACGACGAAAGGGTATCCGCCCTCGGTGTTCGCGTACCTCCCGCGCCTGCTCGAGCGCGCCGGCAACGGTGCGCATGGCGGCATCACGGGCCTCTATACGGTGCTCGTGGACGGCGACGACTTCTCCGAGCCGGTCGCCGACGCGAGCCGGTCCATCCTCGATGGCCACATCGTGCTCACGCGGCGCCTCGCGAGCGCGGGACACTACCCGGCGATCGACATCCTCGACAGCAAGAGCCGCGTGCGCGACCACGTGATCACGCGCGCCCAGCGCGACCATGCGGGCATGCTCCAGCGTCTCGAGGCCGCGTACCGCGAGAAGGAGGACCTGATCCTCGTCGGCGCGTACCAGCGCGGCTCCAACCCGCTCGTCGACGCGGCGATCGACCTCCGCGGCCCGATCCTCGACCTGCTCCAGCAGACGCCCGAGGAGCACACGCCGCTCGACCGGACCATCGCCCAGCTCGCCGAGATCGGCATCCGCGGCGCCGCCGCGGTGCCGCGCCCGGGCGCCGCACCGCGCCAGCAGATGAACACCCAGAGGATGACCGCGTGACCGTGCCCTCGAGCCGCTTCTCCTTCCGCCTCCAGCGGGTGCTCGACCTGCGCCAGCAGCACGAGCAGGCCGTCGCCGGCAAGCTCGGCGCCGCCTCCGAGGCGGCCGCCGATGCGCGCGCCGCGATGGATGCGCTCGCCGCCGTCCGCCAGGCGAGCGGCTCCGACCTCGCCCGCGCGCACGGCGCCGCGACGCCGGTGGGGGCGCTGCACCAAAAGGAACGCCTCAACGCCTCGCTCGACGCCCACCTCGATGTCGCCGAGGCGGACCTCGCCGCGCGCGAGGCCGAGGTGAACGTCGTGCGCGACGAACTGAACGCCGCGATGCAGGCCCGCCGCATCATCTCGCGCCTGCGGGAGAAGCGCGAGGACGAATGGCGCCTCTCGCGCACGCGTGCCGACCGCACCGCGATGGATGCGCTCGCGATCGAGCGGCACTCCCGACAGGCTGACGCCCTGGAGACCGAAGAATGAAGGCCCTCATGATCCCGATCGTCGCGTTCCTCGTCTGCTTCGCCCTCGCGGGCGGCGCCGGCGCCTACGCGACGCGTCCCGCGGCGGTCGCCGACTCGACGCACGCCGACTCCACCCACGCCGACACGACGCACGCCGCGGCCGGCGAGCATGCGCCGACGAGCACGCTGGTGCCCAACCAGGTCGAGCCCGACAGCGCCATGCTCGCCAACGACCCGCACGCGGCCGATCCGTCGCATGCCCCCGCGACCACGCCGACCGCCCCGGCGCCGGCCCCCGCGCCGACGACGCCTCCCGCCACCGCGCCGGCCGGCCCCGCCTCGATCGCCTCGCTCGTGCGCGCGCAGACCGGCGCGACGGTGTCGATGCGGCCGGACGGGACGATCGGCCCCGAGCGTCCGTCCGCCGGCCCCGACTACCAGCGCATGGCGAGCCTCCTCTCGAAGATGGGCGCGCGCGAAGCGGCGCGGACCCTCGAGCAGCTCGCGCCAAACGAGGCCGCGCGCGCGCTCGCCGCGATGAGCGACAAGCAGGCCGCCCTCGTCCTCGCGCAGCTCGCACCCGAGAAGGCCGCCGCCCTGTTGCAGGCCGCACTCGCCCTCGTCCCGAGGACCACCACCCCATGATCACCGCGATGCTCGCCGCGGCCGTGCCGCTCGCGACGCCGCTCGCCCAGACGGGAGGCGCGGCGAACACGAATGGCGTCGCCGCCACCGCGCATGCCAAGAGCGACGACGCCGCCGCGCGCGAGTTCGCCGCGCTGCTCGGCTCCATGCTCCCGGCGCCGGTCACCCCGCTCGCCCCTGCGCCCGTGCGCGTCGAGCTCGAGTCGCTCGCCGATGCGGGGATCGACGCCGAGTCCGACGACGCCACGACCGACGAGCTCGGTCGCGCGGACGGCGGGATGCTCGAGGAGTCCGGCGAGTCGCTGCACCGACACGGTGTCGCCTCCATGCCGATCCTCATCGACGACGCGCCGCCCGAGGACTCGGTCCCGCTGAAGCGCGCCACGGGGATCGAGCGCCCGGAGGTGCCGCGCCCGCTGCGTCCCGCCGAGACGGTCGCCGAGCGTCGCCGCGCGATCGCCGCGGCCAATGCCACCGCCCGCGAACTGATGGCCGGCGCGACCGAAGGGACGCGCGCGCTCATGACCAGCGGCGCGGCGCCGGCCGGCACCGTGGTCGCCTCGACCGACACGCTCGACGCCGACTTCTCCGCGCGTCTCGATCGCGTGATCGATCGCATGCGCCTCGCCGGCCACGACGTGCAGGTGCGCGAGACGCTCCGGAGCCCGGAGCGTCAGCAGGCGCTCTACGCGCAGGGACGCACCGCGACGGGGCCGGTCGTCACCTGGACCCTCGATTCACGCCATCTCGAAGGCAAGGCCGCCGACGTGCTCGTGGACGGCCGCAGCTCCGGGAAGGCCTATGACCTCCTGCACGCCATCGCGGCCGAGGAGGGGCTCCGCACGTTGGGATCGCGCGACCCCGGTCACCTCGAGCTGCCGCGGACGACAGTGGATGCCAGGGAAGGCGCCGCTGCTCGTCGCGGGCTGATGTTCGCCCAGCGGAACGGCACGCAGGACGCAGGGTTGCCCACGATGGTCGTACGCCCTGGCGGGATCGCCCAGGTCGCGCGCGTCGCGCAGGTCGCACAGGTCGCCCAGGTGGCGACACCGGGCCTGATGACGAACACGACGGCGCGGACGCTGGGCGGCGCCTCCGAGCGCGCACAGCAGGTCGCCGCCACGCGCGCCCGTGCCGTCAAGCTCGGCGCGCTCCCCGTCCCGGACGCGAGCGTCGTCTCGGCCGCTGCCCCCGACGCCACGGCGACACTCCGCGGTCCCGACGCCGCGCTCCGCGCGCGCATCGACGGCGAGACCGTCGAGGCGACGGTGCCGAGCGAGTCCGCCGACGCCTCCGCGAAGCGGCCTGCCAACAGCGACGCCAGTACCGGCCGCGGCGCCCGCGGTCGCGACGGCGCCTCGACCGAGGCTGAACGTGACGGCGCGGCGCGCGATGCGGAGATCACCCGTTCCACCCGGCAGTCGCGCGGACGCACGGGGAGCACCGCCACGCTCGACCATGCGCCGCGTGCGCAGACGGAAACGATGCGCGAAGCGATCGGCACCAGCGGCACGCGGCACACCGCGCCCATCACGCCGGCCGGCAGCCTCGCCGCCGAACGCGTCGCGGACCTGCTCGCTGCCCGCGATGCGCAGCCCACCGGCCCGCTCGGCGAACTCCGCCTCGCGCTGGATCCCGCGACCGACGGCGTGAGCGAGGTACGGCTCGCGCTGCAGAACGGCTCGCTCGATGCGACGCTCCGCACCTCCGATGCGGGGATCGCACGCGGACTCGCCGCCGAGGTCTCGACGCTCACCCGCTCGCTGGAGCGCCAGGGATTCGAGTCGGCCCGTGTGTCCGTCCAGCTCGACGCAGCGCAGCAGGCTCGTGCGGTCGCGCTCGACACCGTCGCCGCCGCCGAAGCGACCGCACGCGAGCGCGCGCTCCGCGGCGACAGCGACGCCTCCCGCGAGGGACGCGAGCAGGCCACCGCCCGCGATGCGCAGCGCGACGCCCACCGCGACCAGCAGTTCGACCAACAGCGCGACCAACAGCACACCCGGCAGTTCGGCTCCCGCCGCGCGCGTCCGTTCTGACCCTTCACCCCACAGGCCACCCCATGATCACGCTCAATCCGAACATCGCGAACGCCGTCGGCGACGGGTCCCCCACGACCGCGACGGAGCGCAACAAGGCGCAGCAGACGAAGGACATGTTCCTCAAGCTCCTCGTCGCGCAGATGAAGAACCAGGATCCCAGCAATCCCGCGTCGCCCGACCAGCTCGCCGCGCAGCTCGCGCAGTTCTCGAGCCTCGAGCAGCTGGTGAGCATGAACGAGAAGCTCGACAACATGGGGCTCGTCCCGATCACGCCGATCGGCTGACCCGCCCCCACCGCACCCGCCTTCCGCCTTCCTCCTTCCGCCTTCTTCAGAGGTTCCACCCATGCTTCGCTCACTGTTCAGCGGCGTCACCGGCCTGCGCAATCACCAGCTGCGCCTCGACGTCATCGGCAACAACGTCGCCAACGTCAACACCATCGCGTTCAAGTCGGGTCGCGTCGCCTTCAAGGAAGGCTTCGCGCAGCTCGTCTCCGGCGCCACGCGCCCGCCGGGCGACCAGGGCGGCGTGAACCCGGTGCAGGTCGGCCTCGGCTCGCAGGTCGCGTCGGTCGACACCCTCTTCTCGCAGGGCAACGTCGAGACCACCGGCCTCAGCACCGACCTCGCGATCCAGGGCGACTCGTTCTTCGTCGTCGCGAAGGGCAACCAGTTCTTCTACACGCGCTCGGGCAACTTCCAGCTCGACGCGGACGGCCGCCTCGTGTCGCCGGCCAACGGCTTCGTCGTGCAGGGCCGCACCGCGATCAACGGCGTCTTCCAGGATGGCATCGGCGACATCACGCTGCCGTTCGGCCAGAAGACCGCCGCCCTCGCGACGAGCGAGGTCACGCTCGCCGGCAACCTCGACGCCGCCGCGCAGGTGTTCGACCAGGGCACCGCGGCGACGCTCGACCCGCTCGACCCGGCCCAGCGCAGCGTCACCGGCAACGAGCGCTCGTACAAGGACGTCTCCATCACCGTGTTCGACTCGCTCGGCGAGGAGCACGAGCTGAAGGTCTGCCTCTACAAGACCGGCCCGAGCGAGTGGAGCTGGCAGATCGACAACGCCGGCATGGACATCGACGCCACCTTCGGCACGAACGGCATCCAGGTCGACGCGGGCACCAACCCCTTCGTGTTCCTCAACGACGGCACGCTCGACATCAATCCGGCGACCTTCATCCCGCCGACTATCACCTTCCGCCCGAACTCGGGTGCGGACGACGTGACGATCACGATCGACCCGCGCGGCACCGGCGTGAACGGCCTCACGCAGTTCGCCGGCACGCACAACTCCGTGCTCCGCGACCAGAACGGCTACACCTCCGGCACGCTGCAGGATTTCTCGATCGACCGCACCGGCACCATCGTGGGCGCCTTCACCAACGGCACCACCTCGCCGCTCGGCCAGATCGTCCTCTCGGACTTCAACAACCCGGGCGGCCTCATGCGCATCGGCGACAACATGTACTCGACCTCGGGCAACTCGGGCTCGCCGGTGTACGGCTTCGCCCTCGAAGGCTCGCAGTCGGTCATGGTCTCCGGCGCGCTCGAGATGTCGAACGTCGACCTGGCGCAGGAGTTCACCAGCATGATCGTCGCGGAGCGTGGCTACCAGGCGAACAGCCGCGTGATCACGACCTCGGACCGGTTGCTCGAGGAGCTGGTGTCGCTCAAGCGATAGGGCGATGAAGGCTGAAGGATGAAGGGCACAGGAGCGGCGCTCCGTCGCCCGAGCGGGTCCGAAGGCAGTCCTCCGTCCATCCGGGCGGCGGGCTGCCTTCTCCATTCCTGCCGTTCACGGCTGGCACCCTTCGGCTCTCGTCGGCCCGCGCGCGCTGCTCGCCCACGGCAACCCCGGCCGTCCTGTGCACGGCAATATCTGCCGCTGCTCCAACGCCCGCACTCGCTTTTGCCGAGTCCTGCCGGACCGCCACCGTGCGGCAACATCGCGGTAACGCGTTGCAGGATAACATTTTCCATTCATCCTTCCGCCTTCGTCCTAGCGTGGCCCCATCCCTGCCTTAGTCCCTACCGAGAGAACACGTCCGTTCCGTCCTGATCACCTCCCCTCTGCCGCCTCGGTCCGATGGCCACCCAAGCCGCTCCCGCCCCAGCCGCCGCCGACGCCCCGCCAGCCAAGGGCGGGTCGAAGCTGATCATCATCGGTGCCGTCGCAGGACTCGTCCTCGGCGGCGCCGTCGGCGCCTTCGTCCTCGGCCCCAAGATGAGCCCCGCGGCCCCTGCCGCGGCCGCCGAGCATGCGCCGGCCGGCGGCGGTGAGCATGGCGAGGGCGGCGCCAGCGCCGTCTCGGTCCACGCGATCGAGAACCTCGTGGTGAACCCGGCCAACACCAACGGCTCGCGCTTCCTGCTCATCACCACCGCCATCATCGTGAAGGATGAGGCCGCCCTCGAGGAGGTCTCCGGGCGCGACGCCGAGGTGCGCGACCGGATCGTCGACCTGCTCGGCGGCAAGTCCATCGAGGAGCTCGGCGATCCGGGCCGCCGCGAAGGCCTCAAGGCCGACCTCGCCGCCGCCGTCGGTGCGCTCTTCCCGGAAGGCACGGTGAAGCGCGTCCTCCTCCCGCAGTTCGTCATCCAGTAGGCCGCGCATGAGTTCGCAAGCTGCGGCCTCGTTCTCGCAGGACGACATCGACCGCCTCCTCCAGGGAGGCGGGGGCGCCGCCGCGGTCGCCACCGGACCGCGCGATTCGGACATCCAGCTCTACGATTTCCGTCGCCCGGCGCGCGTCTCGCGCGACCGCATGCGCACCCTCGAGGCGATGTACGAGCGCCTCGTGCGCTCGCTCGAGGGCTGGCTCGTCTCCCGCCTGCGCGACTCCATCGACCTCCGGCTCCAGTCGGTCGAGCAGATCTCGTACGCCGAGTTCCTGCTCTCGCTCAACACGCCGAGCGCGAGCTTCCTCGTGCGCATCGAGGACGCCGGCTCGCAGCAGGGCGTGGTCGACTTCAATCCCTCGCTCTCCTACTTCCTGATCGACCGGCTCTTCGGCGGCGCGAGCGCGCCGACGATCCTCGATCGCACGCTCTCGCCCATCGAGCGCATGGCGCTCGACAACGTCGCCGACCGCGTGGTGAGCGACCTCACCGAGGTCTGGTGGGACCACGCCAAGCTTCAGCTCGCGGTCTTCGGCTTCGAGTCGATTCCCGAGATCATGCAGGCCGTCGAGCGTGAGGTCCCCTGCCTGGTCGCGACCGTGAACGCCAAGTTCGCCGGCGGCAGCGGACTCCTCTCCATCTGCCTCCCGCTCAACGTCGTCGAGCAGTTCTTCACGCGCTCCACCGACCGGCGCCTCAGCGACCCGGTGGGCACCGAGGCCGAGCGCAAGCAGTCGCGCGAGCAGACCGAGGCCTCGCTCCGCATGACCACCGTGCCGACGGTCGCACGGCTCCCCGAGTTCCGCATCCCCATGCGCGACCTCATGCGGCTCCAGGCCGGCTCGACGATCTCCACCGGCATCCCGGTGGGCACGCCGCTCGAGCTGATGATCGGCGACCAGCCGCGGTTCCGCGTGCAGGCGGGCAAGGTCAAGCAGCTGCGCGCCGTGAGCGTGCTCGAAGTGCTCAGTGGCAACTCCATCGATTCTCTCGTCCCCACCACGCGCGGGCGCACCGCGCCCGAGGTCCGACACATGACCGCTCCGTCCACCGACAACGACACCGCCGGCTCCGCCGGAGAAGCACAGGCCCCGGAGTTCGCCGATCTCGGCGCCGCGCTCCTCGCCGGCGGTGAGGTGCCCTTCGCGGCCCTCATCGACATCACGCTCCCCGTCCGCATCGAGGTCGGCCGCTCGACGGTGACCGTCGGCGAGCTCCTCCGCCTCGGACGCGGGTCGGTGCTCCAGCTCGACCGCCTCGCGGGCGACCCGATGGACCTGTACGTCAGCGACCTCCGCCTCGCCGAGGGCGAGGTGGTCGTGGTGAACGAGCACTACGGGTTCCGCCTGCGTCGCATCGTCGCGCAGCTCCCCGCCCAGACCCTCGAGCCGTAATCCGGTGCTCCTCACCTACGTCGGTGTCCTGCTGGCCCTCGCGGCGATCCTGATGCTCGTCGCCATGATGGGACGCGCGTTCAAGCGCTTCGGCCTGGGTGGCGTGCGCAGCGCGACCGCGCCGCTCGAGGTGCTGCAGCGCACCGCGCTCGGTCCCCGCCAAGGGGTCGCGCTCGTCCGCGTCGGCACCAAGGTGATGCTCATCTCGGTCGGCGACGGCGGCGTCCATCGGCTGATGCAGGTGGAGGACGAGGAGGCGAGCGCCATGCTGGCGGCGAGCGCCCCCTCCCGCACGGTGGCTGCGACCACGGTCATCGAGCACTCCTCGGCCGGCACCTACACGCCCGTGGTGACGGCACCGGCCGGAGGCGCGGAGATCTTCAAGCGCGCCTTCGCGCAGGCGGTGGGGCTCAAGCGCGCGTCCGCGCTGGTGCTGCCCCTGCTACTCGGGGCCGGCTCGCTCGCGGCGCAGGCGGCGCCGCAGGGCACGCCGCAGGGCGCTCCGCGGACCGCGGCGCCGATCACCGCCGCGACTCCCGCGGGCACGACGGCGCCGGCCGCACCGGCCGCGACGGCGAGGACCACCGCGACCACCGCGACCACCGCGACCACGGCGGCCACGACCGCCACCACGGCGCGGACCGCGCCGGCGGCGACCGCCGCGCAGGTCGTCGACCGACTCGCGCCGCGCATGGACCTGCGGGTCGGTGGCGAGAACGGCGACGAAGGGCTTCGCATGAACGGCACCGTCGGCGTGGTCGTGATGATGGGGCTCCTCAGCCTCCTCCCCACGCTCGTGCTGATGACGACGGGCTTCACGCGCATCCTCGTCGTCCTCTACTTCCTGCGTCAGGCACTCGGCACGCAGACCTCGCCGCCCGCCCCGCTCATCGCCGGGCTCGCGCTCATCCTCACCGGCTTCGTGATGGCCCCGACCATGACGCGCGTGAACCAGGAGGCGATCACCCCCTGGCTCGACGGCCGCATGGAACAGGTCGAGATGCTCGAGAAGGGCGCCGTCCCGATGCGCGAGTTCATGCTCCGCCAGACACGCCCCTCCGATGTCCGCCGCATGGTGCGCCTCTCTCGCCAGCCGGTCGTCGTCGGCGAACCGGTGCCGTTCATCACCTTGACCGCCGCGTTCGTCATCAGCGAGCTGCGCACCGCGTTCGCCATCGGCTTCGCGCTCTTCCTGCCGTTCATCATCATCGACGTCGTCGTCGCCTCGGTGCTCATGTCGCTCGGCATGTTCATGCTCCCGCCGACGATGATCGCCCTGCCGTTCAAGCTGCTGCTCTTCGTCCTCGTCGACGGCTGGGGGCTCATCACGCAGAGCCTCGTCGCCGGCTTCCGCTGAGGCGCGCGTCATGACCGACCAATTCGTCCTCGACCTCACGCGTCAGGCGCTCATGGTGGCGCTCCAGCTGGCCGCCCCCTTCCTCATCGCCGCGCTCATCATCGGCCTCATCGTCGGCCTCATCCAGTCGCTGACGCAGATCCAGGAACAGACACTCGCGTTCGTCCCCAAGCTCGTCATCATCGGGCTCATCTTCGTGCTGTCGCTCCCGTGGATGCTGCAGACGATCGTCGGCTACACGCGGGGGATCCTCATCGGCCTGGCGGACATGCCGCGATGATGGCCGCGAGTCCCTGGGACCTGCTCGCGCCGGGCTCCGCCGAGGCCACGCTCCTCTCGGCCTGCCGACTCGGCGGCTTGGTCCTCGTGGCCCCCATGTTCTCGTCGAAGATGGTCCCGATGCCGGTGCGGACCGCATTGCTCGTCGTGCTCACGGTCGTGATGCAGCCCGCGGTGCAGGCCACGGCCCTCGCCGGCACTTCGCTCACGCCTGGGACATTCCTCACCGAGACGATGATCGGCTTCTCGCTCGGGTTCGGCGCGGCGCTCCTCGTCGCGGCCGCGGAGCTCGCCGCCGACCTCATGTCGCAGGCGATCGGCCTCTCCGGCGCCGCGGTGCTCGACCCGCTCGGCGGGCACCAGACCTCGGTCATCGGCCAGGCCTTCGGGCTGCTCGCCGCGACGCTGCTCCTCGCGACCGACGCGCACCACATCATGCTCGACGCCGTCGCGCAGAGCTTCACCCGCGTACCGGTCGGCGCCGCGCTCAACGTGCCCAATGGACTGCGCGTGCTCTCGCAGCATGGGGGCATCATGTTCGCCCTCGGACTGCAGATCGCCGCGCCGGTGATCGCCGCGGCGCTCATCACCAACGTCGGGCTCGGCATCATGAGTCGCGCCGTCCCGCAGCTCAACCTCATGAACCTCGCCTTCCCCGTGCAGATCGCGGTGGGGCTCTTCACGCTCGCCGCCTCGCTTCCCTTCCTCGGCACGCTCGCCGCGGGATGGGGGGACCAGTCGCGCGCGATGGGGAGCGAGGTCATCTCCGCCCTCCTCCGCGTCCCGCGCTGATCGCCATGGCCGAGGACGACGCGGGCGAACGCACAGAGGAAGCGACACCGAAACGGCAACAGGAAGCGGCCGACGAAGGACGCGTCGCGCGAAGCCAGGAGGCGAGCATCGCGGCCGCGATCCTCTCCGCGGCCGCCGGCGTGAAGATGCTCGCCGACGACTCGGGCACCGTGCTCGGACAGTATCTCGCCCAGATGCTCCAGAGCGCAGGCCAGGTCTCCCTCGACGAGGGGTCCGCTGTCCTCATGCTCCAGGAGACGGTGACGCGCTTCGCCGGCGCCGCGGCGGGACTCATCCTCATCATCTCGGGCGGCACCTTCGCGATGGCCGCGCTCCAATCCGGCGGGCGCATCGCCCCCAAGGCGCTCAAGCTGCACTGGGAACGCGTCGACCCCACGAAGAACCTCGCCCGCCTCGTCTCGCCCACCCAGTTCGTCGAGACGGGCAAGGCGCTGCTCAAGATGGTCGTGGTCGGCATCCTCGTCTGGAAGGCGCTGGCCGCGTCGATCCCCTCGACGATGGTCCTCTCGCAGGCCGGCCCGATGGCCCTCGGCCCGTGGATCGGCTTCCACGTGGGTCGCCTGCTCCTCACCATCGGCCTCGCGTACGCCGCGGTCGGTGGCGCCGACTACTTCTGGCAGCGCTTCCAGCTCGAGAAGAGCCTGCGCATGACGAAGGAAGAGGTGAAGCGCGAGGCGAAGGAGGAGCAGGGCGACCCGTTCATCCGCTCGGCCCGTCGCCGCTTCGCGCGCGAGGTGGCCTTCGGGCAGATGCTCAAGGACGTGAAGAAGGCGAGCGTGGTGATCACGAACCCGACGCACATCGCGGTGGCGATCCAGTACGACGACGAGGACGCGCCGGTGCCGGTGGTGGTGGCGATGGGGCAGGACAAGGTCGCGGAACGCATCAAGGAGATCGCGGCCGAGGCAGGCGTGCCACTGGTGGAGAACGTCCCGGTGGCGCGGGCGCTGTTCAAGAGCGCCAAGGTTGGCAGCGTGATCCCGATCGAGCTGTACATGGCGGTCGCCGAGATCCTCGCCTACGTGTACCGCACGCGCCTGCAGCGCGGCGCCTGGCGCGGCAGCGCGCGCGCGTAGGTCGCGGCCCGGCACACCGCCGGGCCGCCCCGGTCGGACTCGCCGAGCACCCTCGGCAATTCGTGCCGCCATCACCATTCCCGTGCAGTGCTAGGCGATTTCTTCCGCCCGGCCATAAGCGACCTAAGCACCTACACAGCAACAACTTAAGCGCATAAGTGAGGTGGCACGCCGAGTGCATTAGGAGCGGCCATGAGCCCCGCGCCCACCATGAAGTCGCATCGCTACACCGAAGCCTGGACCGCCCTCGGCGTCCTCTTCGTCCTGGCGCTGCTCATCGTGCCTCTCCCCGGCATCATGGTGGACCTGTTCCTCGCGGCCTCGCTCGGCGCCTCGATCATCGTCCTCCTGGTCGCGCTCCAGAGCACCAAGCCGCTCGACTTCTCGTCCTTCCCCACCGTCCTGCTGCTGCTGACGCTCTTTCGCCTCGCGATGAACGTCAGCTCCACCCGCCTGATCCTCTCCGGGGGTCACGCCGGCGACATCATCCCGGCGTTCGGCGAATTCGTCATCGGAGGCAACTATGTTGTGGGTCTAGTCCTCTTCCTGATCCTGATCGCGATCAACTTCATCGTGATCACCAAGGGCGCGGGGCGCGTGGCCGAGGTCTCGGCCCGCTTCACCCTCGATGCCCTGCCCGGGAAGCAGATGGCGATCGACGGCGAGCTCGCGCACGGCGCGATCGACGCCACCGAGGCCCGGATCCGCCGCGACGCGGTCGGTCGCGAGGCCGACTTCTTCGGCGCCATGGACGGCGCCTCGCGCTTCGTGAAGGGCGACGCTATCGCCGCGCTGCTCATCACCGCGGTGAACATCGTCGGCGGCATCGTCATCGGCGTGGCGCAACAGGGCCTCTCGCTTTTCGATGCCGCCGCAAAGTTCACCATCCTCACCGTCGGTGAGGGCCTGGTCTCGCAGATCCCGGCCCTCATCATCTCCACCGCCGCCGGCATCATGGTGACCCACGCCTCCGAAGGCGTGCAGGTCGGCACGGTGCTCTCCAACCAGATCTCGGCCAACCCCAAGGCGCTCAAGCTCGCCGCCTGGGTGATCGCCGCGTTCGGGCTCGTCCCGGGGCTGCCGAAGATGCCGTTCATCGGCATCGCGATCGGCCTCGCCATGCTCGCGCGCGGTGCCGATGCCCAGCAGTCGAAGGCGCGCGCCGATGCGGCGCTGCCGCCGGCCCCCGTCTCCGCGCCGGCCCCCGCCAGCGCCGACCCGCTCGACGACCTCCTCCAGATCGAGCCGATCGAGCTCGAGGTCGGCTACCTGCTCATCCCGCTCGCCGACTCGACGCAGGGCGGCGACCTCCTCAAGCGCATCGGCCTCCTCCGCCAGCAGTGCGCGCAGGACCCCGGCATCCTCGTGCCGCCGGTCCGCATCCTCGACAACCTCGGCCTCCCGGGCGGCACCTACGTCGTGAAGGTCCGCGGCACCGAGAAGGCGCGCGGCGACGTGATGCCGCAGTTCCTCCTCGCGCTCGACACCGGGCGCGTGAGCGGTCCCGTCGAGGGCATCGATACCATCGATCCCTCCTTCGGCATGCGCGCCCGCTGGGTCGCCAACTCGCGGCGCGCCGATGCGCTCGCCGCCGGCTACGACGTCGTCGAACCCTCGACCGTCATCGCCACGCACCTCATCGAGACGGTCAAGCGCTCCGCCGCCGAGCTCCTCGGCCGCCAGGACGTGCAGCAGATGCTCGACGCGCTCAAGAAGACGCATCCCGCCGTCGTCGAGGAAGTGGTCCCGGGCAAGCTCTCGCTCGGCACCGTGCACCGCGTGCTGCAGCGCCTGCTCCGCGAGCGCGTGCCGATCCGCGACCTCGTCACCATCCTCGAGGCGCTCGGCGATGCCGCCGACAGCACGAAGGATCCGGTGATGCTCACCGAGCACGTGCGGCGCGCCCTCTCCGACGCGATCGCGCGCGGCCACCTCGACGAGCAGGGGCTCCTGCCCGCGATCACCCTCGGCCCCCGCCTCGAGCAGTCGCTCAGCGCGCTCCTCACGCCGCGGCAGGGACAGCCCGCGCCGGGCCTCACGCCCGACATGGTCTCCCAGCTCATCCGCGACCTCGAGAACACGGCCAACGCCCGCGCCATCGACGGACGCCTCCCGCCCCTCGTCGTGCCGAGCGCGCTGCGCCTCGGCATCCGCAACGTGCTCGAGCCGGTCCTCCCGAACCAGCCGGTGCTCTCGCTCGCCGAACTGCCGGCGAACGTCCAGCTCTCGGCGATCGCCACCTGGGAGGTGCCGCGTGCAGCCGCGTGAGTCGTTCGCGTCGCGCCGCGCGCCGCGCGGGCCCCGGGGTGTCCTCGTCGCCGCCGGCGAGAACGGAGTGGGGACGACGGTGACGGCCGCCCTCCTCGCGCGCGCCGCGCAGGCCTCCGGGGCCCGCGTGCTGCTGGTCGGACCGGCCGCGCGCGCGCAGCGCGTGGCCGCGCTCTTCGGCGTCGCCACCCCGGTGGCCGAGGCCGCGCCGGTGCGCGTCGACCGCGACATCCACGTCAGCAGCAGCATGCCGCAGTTCTTCTCCGCCGACGTGATCATCAGCATCCCGTCGCCGCGCGCGCAGGTCCTGCTCGATTCGATCGACGAGCTCGCCGCGCACACCTCGCCGACGCAGGCGGTGGTGCTGGCGCCGGCCGGCGCGGCCTCGCATGCCGCGGCCTTCGCGGTGCTCAAGCTCATCCTCGGACGCCGCCCGCAATGCGCGGCGTCCGTCTCCGCCTGCGGCGACGCCGATGTCGCCGCGTTGTCCGATGCCGCCGAGCGCTGGCTCGGGCATCCGTTGCACGTCGCACCCCCGATTCCGCTCGACCCCACGCTGCCCATCGCGCTGGGGGCCGGGATCCCACTCGCCGAGGCCGTCGCCGATACGGCCCTCACCACGGCCGCCGGCGCCCTCTGGTCCGCCCTCGCCCCCACGTCCGATTCAACCGGAGCCCTCGCATGACCCCGTCAACCAGCCTCTGGACCGCGCTCGCCGCCGGTGATCTCTCCGCCCGCGATGCCCTCATCCGCGAGCACCTGAGCCTCGTCCACCACGTGGCGCAGCAGCTCGCGCGCTCCCTCTCCACGGAGATGGACATCGACGAGCTCGTGAGCGCGGGCACGCTGGGCCTCATCCAGGCGATCGAGACCTTCGACCCGTCGCGCGGCCTCGCGTTCAGCACGCTCGCGGTGCCCCGCATCCGCGGCTCGATCCTCGACGAGCTCCGTCGCCTCGACAACGTCCCGCGCTCCATCCGGCGCCGGGCCCGCGACATCGCCGCGGCGCGCGATGCGCTGCACGCGAAGCTCGGCCGCCAGCCGGATGACACCGAACTCTCCGAGCAGCTCGGCATCGACAAGCTCACGCTCTGGCGCTGGGAGGCCGACCTGGAGACCGGCGTCCGCGTCCCGCTCGAACGCTCCGCGAAGGACGACTCCGACGCGCCGTACACCGAATGGGAGTCGTCGTTGCACGACGACGCCCCCACCATCGAGGACGTCCTCACCGCCGAGGCCGAGCAGGACAAGCTCCGCAGCGCGCTCGGGCAGCTCAAGGAGCAGGAGCGCACCGTGCTCGCGCTCTACTACTACGAGGAGCTCAAGATGCACCAGATCGCCTCGGTGCTCGGGCTCACGGAGTCGCGCGTCTCGCAGATCCGGTCGCGCGCCATCTCGCGCCTCCGCACGGTGATGTCGCCGTTGCGCGAGACGATGCCGAAGGCGACGCCGACCTCGACCGAGGCCGTCTCCGGCCCGGACACGCTCACGATCGGCGGCGCCAAGTCCGCCGCACGCGCCTCCGGCGCCCGGCGCGTGATGACCCCCGCCAACGGCTATCGCCAGGTCGCCCCGTGACCGCCCCGGTCTCCGGCCTCGGCATCGCCAGCTCGGCGCTCCGCTCCGCGGAACGCCGCCTGCAGGTGGTCGCGAACAACCTCGCCAACGTCTCCACCGACGGCTTCAAGGCGGAACGCTCCTTCGCGCATCTCCTCGATGCGACGCAGGGCGCGCCGACCATCGCCACGCGGACCGACGTGCGCCAGGGCGTGCTGCGCGAGACGGAGGCCCCGCTCGACCTCGCCTTCTCCGGCGAGGGCTTCCTCGTCGTCGACACGCCGCGCAACGAGCGCTGGGTGCGCGGCGGCAGCCTCACCGTCGATCCGGGCAACCGGCTCACCCTGGGCGGCGCGCCGCTCCTCGGCGAGCGCGGCCCCATCACGCTCCCCGCGGCCTACCAGAAGCTCTCCATCCAGCAGAACGGCCTCGTCATCGTCGACGACATCGCGGTCGACCGGCTCCGCGTCGAACGCCCCGGCACCGGGGCGAGCGGGCTCGAGCGCGAGCCGCAGGGCACGTTCGTCCCCACGCGTGATCGCGCGACGGTGCAGCTCGCCGACCGCACGCTGCGCCAGGGGGCGGTGGAGGAGAGCAACGTGAATCCGGTCTCCACCATGGTCGACATGCTCGACATCCAGCGGCACCACGCGCTGCTCGAGCGCGCCATCCGCGTGCTCGACGAATCGCGCGAGACCGCCGCGAGCCAGCTCGGCAAGCCCGTCTGATCCCTTCGAACCGTCCCCAGCCCACACTGCCATGATCCCCGCCCTTCGTATCGCCGCCACCGGGATGGCCGCCCAGCAGACGCGCACCGAGGTGATCGCCAACAACCTCGCCAACGTCAACACCACCGCCTTCAAGCGGAGCCGCGCCTCGTTCGAGGACCTGCTCTATCAGTCGATGCGCGAGGTGCAGGTCGTCGGCACCTCCGGCGCCGACACCCTCGGCGCGATCCAGGTCGGACGCGGTGTGCGCCTCGCCGCCGTCAACCGCGCCAATGCGCAGGGCACGCTCGAGAACACGCAGCGCGAGCTCGACGTCGCCGTCGAGGGCGAAGGCTTGTTCGCCGTGCGCCTCCCGAGCGGCGGCCGCGCCTACACGCGCGACGGCGGGTTCGACGTCTCCGACCAGGGCACGCTCGTCACCAAGGCCGGCCTCGCCATCGAACCGGGCATCTCCATCCCCGCCGGTGCCGGCCAGATCAGCATCAGCCGCACCGGCATCGTGAGCGCCCTCCGCGGCAACGGCGAGCTCGTGCAGCTCGGCCAGATCTCGCTCCATCGCTTCCCCAATCCCTCCGGCCTCATGGCCCTCGGCGAGAACCTCTACACCGAGACGCCGGCGAGCGGCGTGCCCCTCGAGGGCATGCCGGAGGACGAGGGCTTCGGCCGCATCGTGCAGGGCTACCTCGAGTCCAGCAACGTCGAGATCGTCACCGAGATGGTCGAGATGATCGCGGCGCAGCGCGCCTACGAGATCAACTCCAAGTCGGTCAAGGCCGCGGACGAGATGTCCGAGGTCGCGACCCAACTCATCCGATGATCACTCCCCTTCGCCTCCATGGCAGCGCCGTCGCGCTGCTGCTCATCGCGCTCGCCGCGTCCGGCGAGGCGCAAGCCCCCGCCCCGGCCGCGACGACCGCGGCCGCCCCGGCACCGCGGGCCGCCCCGACGAGCTGGCTCGCCGACTCGCGCACCCTCGCGGTGGGCGACGTGATCACGCTCTACGTCGACGAGGCCGTCCTCGCCTCGGCGCGTCGAACGCAGACCGGGCGCGACAACACCCAGCGCGACATGGGCGTGGCACTCGCCCCGCCGGGCGGCGCCGCGCCGATCTCCGGCAGCTTCGGCGACAGCCGGCGCGCCAGCTCCGACCAGACCGGTGACATGAGCCGCGCCTCGGCGCTCCGCACGACCGTGGCGGTCCGCGTCGTCGCGCGCCAGCCCGACGGTACCTACACCGTGAAGGGCACGCGCTCCGTCAACGTGGACAAGAACCAGCAGGAGGTCACCGTCGAAGGCGTCCTCCGGGCGCAGGATGTCACGATCGACAACCAGGCGGATGGCGATCGTCTCGCCGACGCCAAGATCACCGTCAAGCAGAAGGGGCGGCTCGGGAAGACGCGCGGTGGCATCATCGGGCGCATCCTCGGGCTGGTCTGGCCATGAGGACCCGCGGCGGCACCGTGCTCTGGCACGCCCTCCTCCTCGCGACGCTCGTCGCGACCACGGGCGGGTCGCTCCGCGCGCAGGAGCCGCGCATCGCCGACCTCACCATCGAGGGTTCGGCGGTCCCGCAGCGCCTCGTCGGCTACGGCCTCGTCGTCGGGCTCGATGGCACCGGCGACCGCTCGATGACCACGCGCGATGGCGGCATGACCGTCCAGGCGGTGGTGAACCTCCTGCGGCGCTTCGACCTCACCGTCCCGCCGGAGATGCTGCGCACGGCGAACGTCGCGGCGGTGCTCGTCACCGCCGAGGTCTCGCCCTACCTCCGTCCGGGCGGCCGCTTCATCACGCACGTCGCCGCGCTCGGGGACGCGCGCTCGCTCCGCGGCGGCGTGCTCTGGGTGACGCCGCTCGTCGCCGGCCCCGGCGGGCCGGCCTACGCGACGGCGCAGGGCTCCCTCGTGATCGACGATGCCTCGGCCGCCGATGGCGCCGTGAACGTCCGGTGGCGCGCCCGCTCCGCCTCGCCCGTGAACCATGCCGCGATCCCCGACGGCGGTGTCCTCGAGCAGGACCTCCCGCGGCCCACCGTCGAACTCGCGAGCAAGCTCTGGCTCAAGGAGCCCGACCTCTCCACCGCGCAGCGCATCGCCACGGCGATCAACGCGGCGCTCGGTGAAGGCAAGGCGAAGGTCGAGGATCCGGGCGCGATCGCGCTCACGCTCACCGGCACCACCGACGAGAAGGCCGAGGCGATCGGCAAGGTGCTCGACCTCCGTGTCCGTCCGTCGCAACGGAACGCCGTCTTCCTCGACGCGCGCAGCGGCCTCGTCGTCGCCGGCGGCGACGCCGCCGTGGGCGCCGCCGTCGTGCGCCAGGGCCGCGTCCTCCTCTCCATCACCGGGCCGAGCGCGACCCCCGCCGCCCCGCGCGACTCGTCCGCCGCGCTCGCCGACGGTGGCATCTCGCTCCGCCTCCCGGTCGGCACCTCGGTCCTCGAGGTCACCGCCGCCCTCCGCGCCGTCGACGCACAACCCAGCGACGTCGCGGCCATCCTCCTCGCGCTCCGGCAGGTCGGCGCGCTCCCCGTCGAGGTCGTGGTCCGATGAACTTCCCCACCATCCGTCCTGACGCCACCGCGCGCGCCACCAACGCGTCCGTCGGGGCCCAGACGCGCCGCGACCGGGACGAAGCGGCCCTGAAGAAGTCCGCCGAGGCGCTCGAGGGCCTCTTCGTCCAGCAGCTCTTCCAGGCGATGCGCGCCTCCGTCCCCACGGACGGGTTCCTCGAGCGCGGCCCCGGGGAGGACCTCTTCGGCTCCATGCTCGACCAGCGGATCGCCGAGCAGGTGGCCGTGCAGGACGGCGGGCCCCGCGATCTCTCCGTGTCACTCTTCGACGCCCTTCGTGAACGTCTCGGCCCATCGGCCGATACTGACCGATAGCCCTTCTCGCGCCCAGCCATGTCCTCCTCCACCGTTCAGATGCCCTTGCCCGCCGGATCCGCCGCGGCCCTCTCCCCCGGGCATCTGCTGCGCGCGCTGCGCGATGAGCACGCCGTGCTCGAGGACCTCGTCGCGACCCTCGAGCGCCAGCGCGGCGCGGTCTCGCGTGACGACATCGAGGCGGTCAACGACTCGGTCTTCGCCGCGCACCGGCTGCTCGGGGCGTACCGCGAGGCGCGTAGCCAGCGCCGGAGCGTCGTGATCGTCGCCTGCGGCGGCGGCGACGGGCGGCTCGAGGACCTCGAGAACGCTTGGGGGGAGATGCTGTCCGAGGCGGAGCGGTCCGCGAGTGCCGACCTCCGCGCCTCGGCCAAGCGGCTCGTCGCGGCGGTCGACCAGAACCGGCGGCTGCTCCAGGCGGCGATGTCGTCGGGCGATGCCTTCTTCCGGATCCTCACCGGCGCGCAGGCGACCGCACCGCAGTCCTACCCGGCCCCCAGCCGCGCCGCGATGGCGGCCGGCGGTGGTGGCGGTCGTCTCATGGACCTGAGGGGGTGATCCCATGTCATTGAGCTCGATCCTCAACACCGCCCGATCCGGTCTCCTCACCGCGCAGCGCGCGGTCGAGGTGACCTCGAACAACGTCGCCAACGCGCAGACCGAGGGCTACTCGCGGCAGCGCGTCGATACGGCCGCCGAGCTCCCGACCCGCTTCGTGCAGGGCGAGTTCGGCGCCGGCGTGCGCATCACCGGCACGTCGCGCGCGCGCGACCAGTTCCTCGACGCGAGCTTCCGCCGCGCCTCCGCGGATGCCTCGGGCGGACGCGTCCGCTCCGAGGCGCTCGCGCGCATGGAGACGATCATCGGCGAGCCGAGCGACACGGGCCTGAGCGCCGCGCTCGACGCGTTCTATGGCGCGTGGAGCGACTTCGCGGCCCGGCCGTCGGCGAGCGGCGTGCAGGGCGCGGTGCAGGAGTCGGGCGCGAAGGTCGCGCAGCAGCTGAATCGCTCCGCGCAGCGGCTCGACGAGCTGCAGGTCGAGACGCGGCAGCGCCTCGAGTCCGCGGTGGACGAGGTCAACGAGATCGCGACCGCGATCGCCGACCTCAACCAGGAGATCGTCGCCGCGGAATCGGGTGGCCAGAGCGCCAACACGCTCCGGGACCAGCGCGACCTCAAGCTCGATCGGCTCGTGCAGCTCACCGGTGCGGAGGTGCTGGAGTCTGCGGACGGCTCGGTCGGCGTCCTCCTCAACGGCCTCTCGCTGGTGGACGGGTCGCAGGTCCGGCCGCTCACCACGAGCACGGTCAACGGCATCACCGAGGTGACGCGCGCGAGCCTGCCCACGCGGCCGGTGCAGATCGGCGGCGAACTCGGCGCGCTGCGCCAGCTGTCCGTCATCGACATCCCGGCGCTCACCTCCGAACTCGACACGCTCACCCGCGGCATCGTCGACGGGGTGAACGCGCTCCACCGCACCGGTGTCACCTGGTCGGGGACCCCGCCGGTCGCGACCCCCGCGGGCGACTTCTTCGCCAGCGATCCGATGGCCACGTCCGAGACCGATCCGTTGCGCACGGCGCGCGGCATCCGGCTCGACAGCGCCATCGCCGCGTCGTCCAGCGCCATCGCCGCCTCCGCCGCGACGGCCACGGGCCCCGGCGACGGCAGTGTCGCGCTCGGCATCTCGGGCCTCCGCACGGCGACCATCGGCTTCACCAATCCGGACGGGTCTCCGCGCGTCACCGAGTCGGCCGGGACCTTCCTCCAGCGCATCGCCACCGGCATCGCCTTCTCGACGCGCAGCGTGACCGACCGCGCCGAGGTCGATGACGCGATCGCGACGCAGTCCGACACGCGACGGCAGTCGGTGTCCGGCGTCTCGGTCGACGAGGAACTCGTGCGGCTCATCAAGTTCCAGCAGACCTATGCGGCGGCCGCCAAGCTGATCTCCACGGCGGACCGGATGTCGCAGACGCTGCTCGAGCTGCGGTAGCCGGCCGAGAGGCCCCCGTGCTCATCCTCTCTCGACGCGCCGGCGAGGCCATCCTGCTCGCGGGCGGGATCCGCGTCATCGTCATCGCGACGGAGCGCGGACAGGTGCGCCTCGGCATCGAGGCGCCGCCGGAGGTCACCATCCTGCGTCAGGAGATCGTCGACCAGGTCACCGCCGGGACCGTCGCCGCCGTCGCCACCCCCGAGGCGCTCGCGCGCCTCGGGTTCGGCCCGCTTCAGCCCGCGCGCCCGTCGCGCTCGCGGCGGCGCGCGGCCGCGAGTGTCGGCGCCGACCAGAACGTCACGCCGTCGGACGCGACGGCGATCACCGAGTCACCCTCGGCACGGAAGCTGAAGCGGAAGGCGCTCGCGGCGCCGGCCGCCGCATCGACCGCCGCCAACAGCTGACGCCGGGCCTTCCACGGGACGTCGAGGATCGGCGGCACGGGGTCGTCGTCCACCGTCACCGCGAGCTTGCGTTCGTTGTGCCAGGCGAGGAGCCGTGCGACCTCGGCCGCGACCGCGCGCGGATCGAGCGCCATCTCGCCCTCGCGGTCGGGGAGGAGTGAGCGGAGATCGGCGTGCATCGCGAAGAGCCGGTCGACCACCGCGCTCAGATCCTCGGGCGCGCGTGGCAGGGCCGCTGCGCCATCGTGGCGCAGTGACGAGGTGACACCGTCGGCCGCCGTGGTGATGTTCGCGAGCTCATGCAACAGCCCGCGCATCACGAGTGTCACGGCGCCGTCCTCCGCATCCGATGCGGTCACGTTCCCCCTCCCGAGGCCGATACTGAGGGTGTCGGCACCCCCGTTCCATGACGGCGGGGCGCCCCTTCCCGCAACCCTTCCGGGACCTCGTGCAACTCATCGCTGGCTTCGTCGTCCTGTTCGGCTCGATCATCGGGGGCTACGTGATGCATCACGGCCAGGTCGGCGTGCTGCTCCAGTGGTCCGAGTTCATCATCATCGGTGGCGCCGCCATCGGCGCGTTCGTGGTGAGCAACGAGGTGTCGGTCATCAAGGGCAGCGTCTCCCGCCTCCTCGGGCTCCTCAAGCCCAACCCGTACACCGCCGAGGTCTACGCGCAGCAGCTGCAGATGATCTACGAGATCATGCAGATCGCCGCGCGCGATGGCCTCGTCGGCCTCGATGCGCACATCGAGGACCCCGAGAAGAGCCCCGTCTTCCAGAAGTACCCGTTCTTCCTCAAGAACCATCACGCCGTCGACTTCTTCACCGACACGCTCAAGTCGCTCTCGTCGGGCGCGATCGAGGACCACCATCTCGCCGACGTGCTCGACGCCGACCTCGAGAAGCATCATCACGAGGAAGCGCTCATCCCCGCCGCGATCAACAAGATGGGCGACGCGATGCCCGGATTCGGCATCGTCGCCGCGGTGCTCGGCGTCGTGATCACGATGGGCTCGATCGGTGGTGCCGCGTCGGTCATCGGCGAGAAGGTCGCCGCCGCGCTCGTCGGCACCTTCCTCGGCATCCTGCTCGCGTACGGCGTCGTCGGCCCCATGGCCACCGCGGTCGAGGGACGCCTCGCGTCCGAGCACGCGTATCTCCAGGTCTTCCGCGCCGCCCTGCTCGCCTTCGCCCGCGGCGACGCGCCCAAGCAGACCACCGAGGCCGCCCGCCGCTCGCTCGACCCGCATGTCCGCCCGAGCTTCACCAAGCTCGAGGAACTCATGAAGGGCACCAAGTCGCAGACCGCGTAACCGCCCATGCCTCCGGCCGGGAAGGACAAGAAGAAGGTCATCATCAAGAAGAAGGGCGGCGGCGGACATGCCGGCCACCACGGCGGGTCGTGGAAGGTCGCCTATGCCGACTTCGTCACCGCGATGATGGCGTTCTTCATGGTGATGTGGATCGTCGGCATGGACGACAGCGCCAAGGAATCCATCCAGGGCTACTTCTCCAACCCGGTGGGCTTCAAGAAGGGCTTCGGCTCCGGCTCGAGTCCCATGGGCTCGGGCAACACGCCCGTGCTCGGCATGCGCGAATCGCCCATGCCGGCCCGCATGGCGGAGGAAGCGGCGATGGAGTCGACCCGCGAACGCCTCCAGGCCGCACTCGACCAGTCGGACCTCGGCGGCCTCGAGGGGAACATCGACGTGCGCATGACCTCGGAAGGGCTGCGCATCGAGTTCGGCGAGGGCCTCATCGGCGATGCGACCTTCGCCTCGGGCTCCTCGGTGATGACCGAACCGATGCTGCGCGCGATCGCCATCCTCGGTGCCGAGATCGCCGTCCTCCCCAACGCCGTGATCATCGAGGGGCACACCGACGGTGTGCCCTTGGTGCGGGCTGGGGGGTATTCCAACTGGGAGCTCTCGTCCGACCGCGCCAACGCGGCGCGGCGCGCCCTGCTCACGCAAGGCGTCACCCCGGACCGCGTGGTTTCGGTGCGGGGAATGGCGGATCGGAGCCCCAAGATCGTGGACTTCCCCCTCGACCCGCGCAACCGGCGCATCTCCGTGCTCCTCCCCTTCCGCACCGCAGGCCCCGGCGGCCCCGAACAGACCCCGTCAGACGTCGCGGCGGCTCCGGTACCGTGACCGCCCCGAACCCGGTTCGTCCGGGTACTGATGCTCGCCACCAGCCGACCGTCCGTGCCTGACGCGAACACGCTCCGACCTGGACCGCGCCCGCGGCCCTGCCTCCTCCTCGTCGAGGATGAGCAGTCGCTCCTGCGCGCCTTCGGGCTGGCGTTCGAGCGGGCCGGTTACGAGGTGCTCCAGGCCGCGGACGTCCCGGCCGCCCTCGAGCACTGGCGCGCCCGCGAGCGCGACATCGCGGTGATCATCTCCGACGTCCAGATGCCCGGCCCGATGGTCGAGGTGCTCATCGCCGAGGCGCGCCGGCGCGAGCCGCGCGTGGGGATCCTCCTCATGTCCGGCGAACTGCGCGGCACCGAGCAGCGCATCACCGACCTCATGGCCTCGGTCGATGGCTTCCTCGCCAAGCCGCTCCGCATCGACGCGCTCAAGCTCGAAGTGGAGCGTCAGCTCAAGGCGCGCGCGCAGGGCTGAGGATCGGCGCCTCGCGACGCGGCCAGGCCGCCATCGCGGGGAGGAGCAGCAACGACAACGCGACCGCGGCGCGGCGCGCATCCTCCATGCCGAGCAGGACGCCGAGCCCGGCGCCAAGTCCGCTCCCCGCGAGCAGTCCGACGATCGCGGCCAGCGCGCCATGCCGGAGCCAGACCACCTGCGCGAGGAGCAGCACCGGCACCACCCCGCCCCACGGCGCCGGCAGCAACCAGATGAGCGCGGCCAGGCCGAGCACGGCGTTCACGAGCGTGACGCGAAGCGCGCGCGGCGAGACGACGACGCCCTGCACCGGCCCCAGAGGCGGGCCGTGCGGCGGCGTCCCCGTCCGCGTCGATGGAGCATGAACGGGTGTCACCACCCGCTCCGAGGAGGTTCGCATTGCCTTGAGTATCGGCCGATATTCCCTCGCTGTGCACACCCCGCTCCGCGACCTCGCCGCGCTCTTCCTCCGTCTCGGCGCCACCGCCTTCGGCGGACCGGCCGCGCACGTCGCGATGATGGAGGACGAGGTCGTCCGGCGCCGCGGCTGGATGTCGCGCGAGGCCTTCCTCGACCTGTTCGGCGCCTCGCAACTCATCCCCGGCCCCAACAGCACCGAACTCGCGATCCACATCGGCTATGCACGCGCGGGATGGCCCGGGCTCCTCGTCGCGGGCGCCTGCTTCATCGTCCCGGCAATGGCGATCGTGTGGGCCATCGCTTGGGCGTACGTGCGCTTCGGCGCGCTCCCGGCGGCGGCCGGTCTCCTCGCCGGCATCAAGCCCGTCGTCCTCGCCATCATCGTGCAGGCGCTCTGGTCCCTCGGACGCACCGCCCTCGTCTCGGCGATGACGCTCTCCATCGGGGCGCTCTCGCTCCTCGGCATCGCGCTGGGGATCCACGAGCTCGTCGTGCTCGCGGCCGCCGCGGGACTGGCCGGACTCGACTGGCGGCTCACGCGCGGCGGCAACCTCTGGGAACGCGGCGCGTCGCTGGTCCTGCCGCTGCCGTGGGCGTCCGCCGTGCGCGCCGGTGCGCGTCCGGAAGCCGCGAATGCCATGGCGATGCTCGGCGGCGGTGCGGCGGCCGTGGCCATCCCGGTCACGCTGGTCAAGCTCTTCCTCGCCTTCGCCAAGACCGGCGCCGTCCTGTTCGGCAGCGGCTACGTGCTCATCGCCTTCCTGCGTGCCGATTTCGTCACACGCACCGGATGGCTGACGGAGTCGCAGCTGCTCGACGCGATCGCCGTCGGCCAGTTCACCCCCGGCCCGCTCTTCACCACCGCCACCTTCGTCGGCTATCTGGTGGCCGGCCACGCGGGCGCGCTCGTGGCGACCGCGGGCATCTTCCTCCCCGCGTTCGTCTTCGTCGCCGCCACCGCGCCGCTGCTCCATCGCCTCAAGGACGCACCGGCCGCGCGCGCGGTGCTCGGCGGGCTCAACGCGGCCTCGCTCGCGCTCATGCTCGCGGCCACGCTCCCGCTCGCGCGGGATGCCTTCGCCGCGCCCTCGCTCGCCGTGCCGCTCTTCGTCCTCGCGCTCGGGCTGCTGCTGCGCTATCGCGTCAACTCGGTCTGGCTCGTGCTCGGCGGCGCGCTCATCGGGTGGGTCGCGACCGCGCGGCCGTGAACACGGCGGTGAAGGCGGGCATCGCGGCGAGGAATCCCGCGGGCGGCGCCCCGGCGAAATCGCGGAAGTCGCGCACCAGGTGCGACTGGTCGTAGTAGCCGCACTCGAGCGCGACGCGCGAGCAGCTCGCGGGGTCGTCGCGCCACGCGGCGAAGACCCGCTGGAAGCGCACGATCCGTGCGAGCATCTTCGGCGAGAGGCCGGCCGCCGTCGCGAAGCGCCGCTGCAGCGTGCGAGTGGTCACGCCGAGCGTGCGCGCCAGCGCGTCGATCTCCACCGCGCCATGCGACCCGCGGATCGCCCGCACCGCCTGCCCCACCAGCTCGTCCGGCGGCGACGAGACCTCCACCAGCGCACGCATCGCGTCGTCGAGGGCGAGCACCTGCGCCTCGAGATCGGACTCGAGCGAGAGTTCCGTCCGCAGCGCCGCGAGCGCCGGCTGGGCGGAGGCACGGAGCGACTCCACCGGCGCCCACGAGTCCGTGAGCGCCGACACGTCGTCCTGGAGCAGCGAGGCGGCGTGCGCCTCCAGCCGCACCGCGACGAGGTCCATCCGGCCGGTCGGCCTCACGACCATCGGACCGAGGATCTGCCCCACGAGGAAGGCCGACGGCTGCAGGGTGCGCGTGCCGTCGGCGGCCACGTGCTCCCAGGGCGGCCCGAGGTTGATGATCAACTCCGGCGACCCATCCGGCAGCGCGGGCTCGGCAACGCCATCGGGATCCGGCTCGCCGCGCAACCACCAGTAGGTGCGCACGAGCCCGGCGAGTTCGGGATGCGGGGGCCGCTCGACGTACTCCATCCCCGGAAGATCCCGCCGCGCGTCGGATTCGTGCAAGCGCCTCCACGCGAGGCCCGCTAGCCTCCGGGCAACCTCTCCTCCCTCCCCTCATGCGCCGACTTCTCCTCGCCTTCGCCCTCCTCGTCCCCGCCTCGGCCTCCGCCCAGGTGCAGCAGCTCCGCTGGCTCGCCGGCTGCTGGGAGCTCCGCACCCCCACCCGCGTCACGCAGGAGAGCTGGATCGCGCCGGCTGGCGGCCTCATGCTCGGCACCAGCCGGACGGTGATCCGCGAGGTCGCACGCGAGTTCGAGTTCCTGCGCATCGAGCCACGCGGCGGCACGCCGACGTACGTCGCACAGCCAGGGGGCGGCACCGCCACCGCCTTCGGCGCGACCGTCGTGAGTGACACCGCGGTCACGTTCGAGAACCTCCAGCACGACTTCCCGCAGCGGATCATCTACCGGCGCATCGGAAGCGACTCGCTCGTCGCGCGCATCGAGGGGCCGCAGGGCGGCCAGCAGCGCGGGATCGACTTCCGGATGAAGCGGATCAGCTGCGATCGGTGAGCGCGCCGCGCTCGCGCGTCAGCTCCACCATCGTCGGTCGGAAGCCGGCGCGGGCGAAGAGCCGCTGCGCCGCCTCGTTCCGCGCCGCGGTCGAGAGCACGACGCGCGGGGCGCCGCGCCGCTCGAGTTCGGCGATCGTCGCCTCGAGCAGGGCGCGCCCCGTCCCCGCATTGCGCACCGCGGCGTCGACCACGAGATCGTGGATCACGCCCGCCGGACCGCGCAACGTCATCCAGTCCTGCCCTTCCATCCCCGCATAGCTGTAGCCGACCACCACGCCCGCTCGCTCGGCGACCATCACCAGCGCGTCCGGCTCCTCCAGCTGCGTCCCGAGGAATCCCGCGTATCCCTCCGCGGTCTGCGCGGTCGCCGCGATGAAGCGCGCCGCGTCCATCTCGTGATGGAGCCGGACCAGCATCGCACCGAGGCGCCCGATCACGGGCAGGTCGGCGGGAACGGCGGCGCGGATGGTGGGCATCGGAATAGGATGGAAGTGACGAAGCCCCCGGCGCAGTGCGCCGGGGGCTTCGGTCCTGCGGAGGAGCGGGCGATGGGACTCGAACCCACGACGTCCAGCTTGGGAAGCTGGCATTCTACCAACTGAATTACGCCCGCGTGCAGTGGAGTATACCCCGCGGCGGGAACCCCGACAAGCGGGTGGTGACGTCCCCGCTACCCCCCGACATACCCCCCTGTCACCTTTCGGCCCATGCGCCCCGTCCCCGACTGGAACTCCCGTTCCCTCCCCGCCGAGGAGGCCGTCCGCGGCATCTCCTCCGGCATGAACGTCTTCGTCCACGGCTCCGCCGCGACGCCCACCACGCTCCTCGAGGCGCTCGCCAAGCGCGCCGACGTCGAGAACGTGACGCTCTACCACCTGCACCTCGAAGGCCCGGTGCCGTGGACCACGCCCGAGCACGTCGGGCGCTTCCGTTCCGTCTCGCTCTTCACCGGCGCCAACATGCGCGAGCCGGTGAACGCCGGCCGCGCCGACTTCGTCCCGATCTTCCTCTCCGATGTCCCCTCGCTCTTCCTGAGCGGGCGCGTCCGCCTCGACGCCGCGCTCGTCCAGCTCTCGCCACCCGACCGGCACGGCTACTGCTCCCTCGGCACCAGCGTCGACGCCGCACGCGCCGCGGTCGACAGCGCGCCGATGATCATCGCCGAGATCAACAACCAGATGCCGCGCACGCACGGCGACACCTCCGTGCCGTTCGAGGAGATCGAGGCCTTCACGCATACCGACCGGCCGCTCCCGCAGCATCTCCCCGAGGCAGAGTCGCCGGTCATCGCGCGCATCGGCGAGCTCGTCGCGGGGCTCGTCGAGGACGGCAGCACCCTGCAGATGGGCATCGGCGCCATCCCCGACGCGGTGCTCAGCCGCCTGCACGACCGGCACGACCTCGGCGTGCACACCGAGATGTTCTCCGACCGCCTCGTGGATCTCGTCGAGGCCGGTGCGGTGAACAACCGCCTCAAGGCGATCTTCCCCGGCCGCATCGTCACGAGCTTCGTGCTCGGCTCCAAGCGCGTCTTCGATTTCGTGAACGACAACTCCGAGGTCGAGTTCATCAGCGCGGACATGTCCAACGACACCGGGCGCATCGGCCGCAATCCGAAGGTCGTCGCGATCAACAGCGCCATCCAGGTGGACCTCACCGGTCAGGTCTGCGCCGACTCGATGGGCAGCCGCATCTACTCGGGGATCGGCGGGCAGATGGACTTCATCCGCGGCGCCGCCCGCAGCGCCGGTGGCAAGCCGATCATCGCGCTGCCGAGCACCGCCGCCGGCGGCAAGCTCTCGCGCATCGCGGCCACGCTCACCGAAGGCTCCGGCGTGGTGACCACCCGCGGGCACGTGCACTGGATCGTGACCGAGTACGGCGCGGTGAACCTCCACGGCAAGAGCCTGCGGGAACGCGCCGAACTGCTCACGAGCATCGCGCATCCCGACTTCCGCGCCGAGCTGACCAAGGCGGCCCGCCGGGGGCTCTGACCCGGGGGCCGGTCCCCGCGGCGCCCCGTCGCCGCTTCCGGGCTCTTGACAGGGATTCCCGGTCGTCCTACTGTATGGTTACACCAACACAGTAGGGCAAGTGTTCAAATCCATCGATCCTCGCAGCCCAACGCCGCTCTACGCCCAGATCGCCGACCGCATCCGGTTGGCGGTCGCGGCGGGTGAGCTGGTCAAGGGCGAGAGTCTCCCCAGCGTCCGCGCCCTGGCGACCCAGTTGCGCGTGAATCCCGCCACGATCGTCCAAGCCTATCGCGAGCTCGAACGCGATCGGATCCTGGAGATGCGGCAGGGCTCCGGGACCTTCGTCGCCGACGTCCCCACCGAGACGCGCGCGAAGGAGAAGTCCGTCGCCGCCCAGCGCTTCGTCCGCCAGATGCTCACCGAGGCCGCGCGGCAGGGACTCTCCCCTTCCGACCTGCACACCGCCCTCGAACGCGAACTCCCGGAGTCCAAGTGACCGACGCGATCAAGATCCGCAATCTCGCCTGGCGCGCCGGAAAGGAGTTCGCCATCCGCGACCTCGCGATGACGGTTCCGACCGGCGCCATCTACGGGTACCTCGGCCCCAACGGGTCGGGCAAGACGACGACCATCCGCCTCATGCTCGGCATGCTCCCGCCCGCCGATGGCGCGATCGAGGTGCTCGGCCACAGCGTGCCCAAGTTCGCGCATCGGGCGCTCGAGCGGATCGGGTACGTGCCGGAGCGGCTGCACCTCTACCAGTCGCTCACGGTCGATGAGTCGATCCGCTACCATCGCGCCTTCTACAAGGATTTCGACGGCACCGAGGCCGAGCGGCTCCGCAAGCGCTTCGGGCTCCGCGAGGACCAGCTCGTCCAGCGCCTCTCCAAGGGCGAGGCCGGCAAGCTCATGATGCTCCTCGCGCTCTCGCAGCGCGCCGAGCTCCTCGTGCTCGACGAACCGACCGACGGCCTCGACCCGGTGATCCGCCGCGAAGTGCTCGGCGCGCTCGTCGAGTACGTCGAAGCGAAGCAGGCGACGGTGTTCATCTCCAGCCACCTCGTGCACGAGCAGGAGCGCATCTGCGACTGGGTCGGCGTGATGGACGGCGGCCGCATGATCGCCGAACTGCCGATGCAGGAGTTCCGGAGCGGGATCAAGCGGCTCCGCGTCTCTCAGGCCCCGGTGGTGCGCGATGCGGCGCCGTTCGCGCTGCTCTCGCGCGAGACGCTCACCGCGTCGCACGAGGAGTGGGTCGTGCGCGGCTGGCAGCCGGAGATGCGCGAGTGGTTCCAGCGCGTCGGTGCCGACGTGCGCGAGATCCAGGACCTCGACCTCGAGGAGAGCTTCGTCGAACTGCTCCGCGGCGCCCGCACCGTCACCCAGGAGACCCGCTGATGTTCGGCCAGATCCTGTACACCCAGATCAAGTGGTCGCGCATCTCCCTCGCGACGCTCTCGGTGCTCAGCTTCGCGGCGCCCGCTGCGATCTGGCGCACCTTCCACGGCTCCTACTATCGGACCGCCTCGGCGATGGAGGTGCTGAGCGGGTTCGGCATCCTCGGCACCGCGCTCGCGATCCTCGCCTTCCTCACGGGCTTCGTGATGGTCGCGCACGCGTGGCAGGCGGATGCCGCGGCGAAGCACGTCTACCCGCTCTCGCTCCCGCTGCCGTGGCATCGCTACGTCATGCTCCGCTTCGGCGCCGGCGCGGTGCTGCTCGTCGTCCCGACCCTCGCGCTGCTGCTCGGCTCGCTCCTCATCCTCGCGATGATCGAGATCCCGAGCACCCTGCACGCGTATCCGATCGGGCTCGCCGCACGCTTCCTTCTCGGCTCGTTCGTCGGGTACGCGCTGACGTTCGCGTTGCAGTATCTGTCGGGGAAGAGCGCCGCGAAGGTGCTGCTCATCCTGCTCGTCGGCTTCTCCGTCTTCGCGATCGGCGCCGAGAGCACCGGGCACAGCGAGTGGGTCACGAACCTGCTCGGCGCGCTCTTCGAGTACCCGGGGCCGCTCGGCGTCTTCGGCGCCGAGTGGATGCTGATCGATGTCTGAGCGGCGGCGCGTCCTCATCTGGGCGGCCGCGTCGGCGATGGCGCTGTCGAGCGGCGCCGCGATGGCGCCCCTCGGTGCGCAGGACCTCGAGACGTGGCGGGCACGGAAGAACGAACAGTCGGCACGGACGACAGAGGCGCGGCGCGTCTACGATGGCCGCTTCGGCCGGACGGTCGTCTTCGATCACCCCCTCGTGACCAGCGCGATCGGCAGCGTCGCCGCGAGCGCCGGGCTCCCGTCGGGCGACAGTGCGGCCGCCGTCGCCGGCTTCGCGCGCGCCGAGCGGATCCTGCGTGAGCGCCATGGCGCGGCCGCCGTCGCCCTTCTCGCCTCCGCGCGCTGGGGCATCGAGTACGAGGACCCGTCCGCGCGCGACCAGATGGGCCTGCGACGCGTGGACTTCCGGCATCGCGTCCGGCTCGCACGGCTCGACGTCAAGCAGGAGCCGGGGGTCACCGTCAGTCCGGTCGCCGTGGACGAGGTCGAGCGCTTCGTGCTGATGTCGGCGGGCGTCTCGCTCGTCGCCGCCACCCCTGCACTGCGCCATATGGCCGGCTACGCGGCGTTCATGCCGAACGAGGACATCTTCGCCGAGGTGGCGCGTCGGCTCGCGACGTCGTGGTCGGGCACCGCCCGCCGCTGCGCCAACGGTGCGGTTGCCGCGTGCGAGACGCTCCTGCTGCCGTTCGACGGCGCGAAGGACCCCACCCACTACTACGACCCGGTCGACTTCAAGGCGATCGTCACCGTCGGGCGGCTCCCCGCGCTCGGCGACAGCGTCTTCTTCGCCGAGCGCCGTGCCTGCCTCGCCGGGAACGAGGCGGTCTGCGCGCGGCTCATGGACCGGGTCGACATCCCGGATCCGTTCAACGCGGCCTCGCGCGGGACCTTGCTCACGTATGCGATCGAGATCGGCGGGACGGAGGCGGTCGCGCGCGCCGCGGAGCGGAAGGATGCGTCGTCCGTCGAGGCCGCCGCGCACATCGCCGGCGTCTCGTCCGACTCGCTGCTCATCGGCTGGCGGGCCCGCGTCTTCCGCGCGCTCGACGAGACACGCGGCGCGACAACCGTGCCGTTGTTCTTCACGACCCTCGCGTGGAGCGGGATCCTGCTCGCCCTGGCCACGCGCCGGAGGTTCCTATGAACGCGGTGCTCAAGTGGGTGGGAGGCACGGTGCTCGCCGCGGCGACCGCCGCCGCGGTTATCGTCCCCAAGTCCGAGGCCACGGGCACGACGTTCTGGGGGATGGATTCGCGCTCCGACTCGCTGTTCGAGGTCTGGAACACCGAGCGCGGCCGGCTCAACGTCGCGAGCGTGGTGGTCTCGCGCGGCGAAGCGCGCGTCGCCGCGCGCGGCGTCACGGGTGTGCCCGCCGACCGCCCGCTCTTCCGGTTCGCTCCCGCCGTCCCGCAGGCGACGCGCGACCTCATCGAGGAGCGCGTGATGGGCGAACTGCGCGGCGCCGACGCCCTGCCGACGCGCTATCCGGTGGCGGTGATCGTGGAGGTGGACTCGGGGCCTGCGGCCGGCGGGTTCTATACGCAGGCGGTCGTGCTCCCCGAGCGCGCCGGGGAGCCGTGTGTGGTGCGCTACGTGCTGCAGCCCTCCTCGCGTTCGAAGTTCTTCCCCGTCGCGTCGCAGCGGCTGCTGAGCACCTGCGCGTTCCATGCGGCGTTCGGCCAGCCGGGCGAGGGGACCGCCGCCTGGCTCAGCGAGACCCGCGGGATCGCCGCGCGGTTCCTGCAGGTCCCGCCCGCCTACGTCGGCGATACGTCGCGCGTCGCGCTCGGCATCCGCATCTGGGGGTGGAACGAGCCAGCCGAGGCCGCGCTCGCGTGCCGCGTCGGTCGGCTCGAGGCGTGCGATCGCTTCATCGGCGCGGACGTCTCCTCCGCCATCTATTCCGAGTGGTTCGAACCACAGCCGATCGACCGCACGGCGCTCGTGACGGAGTTCCCGGGCGTGCAGGTCAACAACTCGGCGCGCTGGCAGCCCGAGAACTGGTTGCTACGCTCCGCGATGATGGCCGGACTGCTCGAGGAGCTCGGCGAGGAACGGTTCGGGCAGCTCTGGCGCGATCCGCGCGGTCTGCGGGAGGCGTACACGGCATCGTCCGGCGAGCCCTTCGCGGCCTGGGTCCACGGCTATCTCTCGGCGCGGACGGAGCCGTACACGCCGGGGCCTGGCATCCCGATGCACCAGAATGCGCTCGCGCTCGCGGTGGTGATCGCGGCGGCCTCGCTCGCCATCTTCCGGGCCCGGCGGGCGATGACCTGACGCGGAGGCGAGGCCGAGAAGTGCGAATTTGTCTTGTTTTTCGTGACAGAAGTGCGATTTTCGATATGATTCAGTGTTTTTGTGCGTGATTTCTTGCGTTTGCGGCACGACATGAATAGTATTCCGGCTGCCGGTCACCCGACCTCCAGCCGCCGCCTTCCGTGCCGCCTGCCCTCAACGCACCCGACACTCTCTTCGTCCTCCTGAGCACCGCCCTGGTGCTCCTGATGACCCCCGCCCTCGCCCTCTTCTACGGCGGGCTGGTCCGCGCCAAGAGCATCCTCAACACCATGATGATGTCCCTCGTCGCCGTCGGCGTCGTGGGCCTCCTCTGGGCGCTCCTCGGGTACTCCCTCGCCTTCGGCACCGGCGGCACGCTGCTCGGCGACCTCTCGTTCGCCTTGATGAACGGGATCGGCCTCGAACTGCGCGAGGGCGGCACCATCCCGAACCTGCTCTTCTTCGCCTACCAGGGCACCTTCGCGATCATCACCGCCGCGCTCATCTCGGGCGCGATCGTCGAGCGCATGCGGTTCAGCGCGTACGTCCTCTTCCTCGGGGCGTGGACGCTCCTCGTCTACTCTCCCGTCGCGCACTGGGTCTGGGGCGGCGGCTGGATGGGCAAGCTCGGCATCCTCGACTTCGCCGGCGGCACCGTCGTGCACATCACGGCCGGCACGGCCGCCTGGGTGGCGGCGCTCATGGTCGGCCCGCGTCGCGACTACGGGCGACAGGCCTTCCTCCCGCACAACGTGCCGATGATGCTCACCGGCGCCGCGCTGCTCTGGTTCGGCTGGGTGGGCTTCAACGGTGGCAGCGCCCTCGCGGTGAACGGCACCGCCGTGCAGGCCACGGTGAACACCATCCTCGCGCCGTTCGCCGCGATGGCGATGTGGATGGCCCTCGAGTACTGGCGCACCGGTCGCGCGACCGCGGTCGGCGCCGGCACCGCGCTCGTCGTCGGGCTCGTCGCCATCACGCCCGCCTGCGGCTTCGTGAGCCCGCGCGCCGCGCTCGCCATCGGCGCACTCACCGCCATCCCCTGCCATCTCGTCATCCTCTACCGCGTCCGCACGCGCCTCGACGACTCGCTCGACGTCCTCGGCGCCCACGGCACGGGCGGCGCGGTCGGCGCCCTCCTCACCGGTGTCTTCACCAGCACCGCGTGGGGCGGTCCGGCCGGACTCCTCGAGGGCGCGCCGATGCAGCTCGGGCTGCAGGCACTCGGCGTGGCCGTCGCGGCCGCCTGGACCGCCGTCGCCACCTGGGCGATCCTCTTCGTGATCGGCAAGGTGGTGCCGCTCCGCGTGACCGCGCGTGACGAGGCCGCCGGCGTCGATGTCGGCGAGCACGGCGAGGAGGGCTACACCGACGGCGAAGGCGCCATCCTCGTCCTCGAGAGCGTCACCCCGGCGCTCGCGCCGACCGCCACGCACCCGATCGTCACCACCCCGCTCGCCCGGAGCGCCTGATGAAGCTCGTCGTCGCGATCATCCGTCCCGAGCGGCTCACCGCCGTGCTCGAGCAGCTCTACCGCGCCGACGTGCGCGGCCTGACGGTGAGCAAGGTGCAGGGCCACGGGGGCGAGACCGAGCACGTCGAGACCTATCGCGGCGTGACGGTGAAGATGGACCTGCAGGCGAAGGTGCGGCTCGAGATCGGCGTGAGCGAGCCGTTCGTGCAGCCGACGATCGACGCGATCGTCGCCGGCGCGCGCACCGGCGACGTCGGCGACGGCAAGATCTTCGTGATGCCGGTGGAGCGCGTCGTCCGCATCCGGACCGGCGAGACCGACTCGAGCGCCGTGACCCCCATCGCGGCGAGCTGACCGTCGGCCGTCGGCGCCAAGACGAAGGTGCGAAACACGAAGGGCGCCCCCGAAGGAGCGCCCTTTCTTCCTTCCTCCTTCCCCCTTCTGCCTTATCACAAGCCACAGGTGGGAATTGAACCCACGACCGCTCGATTACGAATCGAGTGCTCTACCCCTGAGCTACTGTGGCGAATCAGGAAGTAGCGAACGGCGCGGTGTTCATCGCCCGCCTACCCTCTACGACCTGCCCAACCATGCCCTGGCGCGGACTCGAACCGCGACGCCTTGCGGCACCACCCCCTCAAGATGGCGTGTCTACCAATTTCACCACCAGGGCAATCCGAACCGATGAAGGGTCAAGGATGAAGGACGAAGGTGGGAGCCGACTTTCCACCTTCATCCTTCGACCTTCTTCGTAGAACGGGAGCGACGGGGCTCGAACCCGCGACCTCTCGAGTGACAGTCGAGTGCTCTAACCAAACTGAGCTACGCCCCCAACTCATTGATCGTGCACCGAACGGGGGACGTCTCCCTCGCCCTGCCTGATCCCTTCCACCTTCACCCTTCCTTCATCCAGCCCGCCGGGCTGTCATAGCCCCAACGGGAATCGAACCCGTCTCTACACCTTGAAAGGGTGTCGTCCTAACCGATAGACGATGGGGCCGATCGTCCTGCGAGTCCCTGCGCCTGCCTAGCTCCTGCATAGCGGTAACGGGATTCGAACCCGTGTTCCAGCCTTGAGAGGGCCGTGTCCTAGTCCCCTAGACGATACCGCCAAAGGATCCTGCGAGGTGCTGCTTTCCACCTTCGACCTTCCACCTTCATCCTCAACAGGCCCGGAGGGAATCGAACCCCCAACCGCCGGTTTTGGAGACCGGTGCTCTACCAATTGAGCTACGGACCTTCAAAGGGTGGCACTGCCGTCCGCCCTCTGCCATCTGCCCTCTCAAGGGGTGGATGACGGGATTCGAACCCGCGACCCTCGGAACCACAATCCGATGCTCTAACCGACTGAGCTACATCCACCATGTCCCGGCGGCAAAGCCCGAGAGTCAGGGAAAATAAACCGGCGGGGCGCCCTAATCAACCGGCGCCCGCCGCCAGTCTCAGTCCTTCGCCCGGTCCATGTACTCGCCGGTGTTCGGGTTCACCCGCACCCGCTCCCCCGTCGCGATGAACTCCGGCACGTTGATCGTCACGCCGTTCTCCAGCACCGCCGGCTTCGAGCTCGCCGTCTTCGTCGCCGTCTTCATCACCGGCGCCGTGTCCGTGATCGTCAGGTTCAGGAACTGGGGCAGCTGGACCGACATCGGCTTCCCGTTATAGAACTCCACGATCACCATCATGTTGTCCTGCATCCACGGCGCGTTGTCCCCGAGCGTCTCGTCGTCCATCTCGAGCTGCTCGTAGTTCTCCGTGTTCATGAAGTGGTACGAGTCGCCGCCCTTGTAGAGGAACTGGAGCTCGTGCGTCTCCATGTCCGCCTTGTGGAGCTGGTCGTCGGCGCGGAACCGGTGCTCGAAGTTGTTCCCCGAGCGGAGGTTCTTCAGCTTCGCCTGCACCATCGCGCGGAGGTTGCCCGGCGTGTGGTGGCGGAACTCGATGATGCGGCAGGGATCGCCTTCGAACACGATCACCATGCCACGACGGATCTGCGTTGCCGGGAGCGCCATATGAGGTCAGTGCAAGCGTGGAGGACAGGCTAAAACAAGACAGCCTATAATCTTAGCCGGGCCTCCATCCGCGGTCAACCGACCCCTCACCCCGGGCCGGCCCCGCCGCGCGAGAACGCCCCGGGCACCTCACGCAGCACCGGCCCCAGCGCCTTCCACATGTTCCGCGCCGCCCGCCGAGCCCCCTCCGCGTTGGGGTGGATCCCGTCCTCCTGGTTCAGCGACCGGTCCCCCGCCACGCCCTGCAGGAAGAACGGGATCAGCACCACCCCTTCCTCGCGCGCCACCTCCAGGAACGCATCGTGGAAGCTCCGCGTGTACGCCGCCCCGAGATTCGGCGGCGCCTCCATCTGCGCCAGCAGCACCCGCGCCGCCGGGTTCGCCGCCCGCACGCGCTTCACGATCGCCACGAGATTCGCCCGCGTCGTGTCCACCCGCAGGCCGCGGAGTCCGTCGTTCGCCCCGGCCTCGATCACCACCACGTCCGCACGGTCGCGGAGCAACCAGTCGATGCGGCGCAGCGCCCCGGCCGACGTCTCCCCCGAGAGCCCCGCCGCGACGACCCGCACCGAATAGCCCGACGAATCGGCGAGCCGCTGCAGCACTGCCGGGTACGCCGAGTCGGGATCGAGCCCCAGACCGGCCGTGAGGCTCGTCCCGACGATCAGCACGCGCGGACCAGATCCGGAGCCGGCCGGTGCACCGGCCGTCGTGCCCGCCGTTGCTGGCGCAGCCGTCACCGTGGTTGATTCCACGGGAACCCGCGCGTCCGACGCCGGCTTCGATTCAGTACCGCCCCCGCAGGCGACCAGCGTCGCCAGCCCCAGCGCCACGCCCCACTTCCTCACGTCCACACGCATTCGATGCTCGCGGCTCGAGACCTGACCAAGGAATACCAGAGCGGCACCTCCGCCCTGGCGGTGCTCCGGGAGGTGTCGTTCGACATCCCCCAAGGCACGTTCGTCTCCATCGTGGGCCCGTCGGGGAGCGGCAAGACCACGCTCCTGGGCCTGCTCGCGGGACTCGACCTGCCCTCCCGCGGTTCCGTGCTCCTCGACGGCGCCGACCTCTCGCGCCTCGACGAGGACGCGCGCGCCAAGCTCCGTGGCGAGAAAGTTGGGTTCATCTTCCAGTCGTTTCAACTCATCCCCACCCTGACGGCGATGGAGAACGTGCAGGTCCCGCTCGAACTGCGCGGCGACGCCGATGCGGCGACGCGCGCCAAGGACCTGCTACACCGCGTCGGGCTCGGGGATCGCACCGGGCACTTCCCCAACCAGCTCTCCGGCGGCGAGCAGCAGCGCGTCGCCATCGCCCGCGCCTTCGCCAACCAGCCGCGCATCCTCTTCGCCGACGAGCCCACGGGCAACCTCGATGGCGCGACCGGCGACCGCATCGTCGCGCTCCTCGACGAGCTCAATCGCGAGTCCGGCGCCACGGTGGTCATCGTCACGCACGACCTCACGCTCGCCGAGCATGCGCAGCGGGTGATCCGCCTCAAGGACGGCCTCGTCGTCGAGGATCGCCCGTCGCGCGCCGCCGGCGCACCCGCCATCGCGCCCGCGACCGCCACGACCGCCTGATGGGCCGCGCCCCGTTCTCCACGCTCCTCGCGCTCGCCTGGCGCGAGAGCCGCACCGCGCGCCGCCGGCTCCTGCTCTACATGAGCTCGATCTCGCTCGGCGTCGCCGCGCTCGTCGCCATCGACTCCTTCGCGGCCAACGTCAACCAGAGCATCGAGGCGCAGTCGAAGGCGCTCCTCGGCGGCGACGTGCAGCTCCGCGCGCGCAACGGCTTCACGCCGGCCCTCGACTCGATCCTCGACTCGCTCGCCACCGCGGGCGTGCCGTCGGCCCGCGTCGTGAGCTTCGCCTCCATGGCGCAGGCGCTCCCCTCCGAGGGCACCCGCCTCGCGCAGGTGCGCGCCGTCTCGCCGGGCTATCCGTTCTATGGCGACGTGATCACCGATCCGGTCGGCGCGTGGGCGGCGCTGCAGGACGGTCCCAACGCCTACGTCGACCCGGCGCTGTTGATCGCGCTCGACGCGCGCATCGGTGACACGCTCGCGATCGGCTACGGGCGCTTCGTGATCCGCGCCTCGCTCACCAACGTCCCCGGCGACCCGGGCATCGCGGCGACGGTCGGGCCACGCATCTTCATCCCCGACCGCTATCTCGCCGAGACGCAGCTCATCGGGCTCGGCAGCCGCGCCGAGTACGAGGCGGTGCTCAAGCTGCCGGTGGGCGTCGCCGGGCCCACCTGGGTCGCGCCGCTCCGGCCGCGCCTCGACTCGGCGGGCGCGCGCGCTCGCACCGTGGTCGAGAACGAGATCGACCTCACCGACGCGATCACCCAGCTCGCCAAGTTCCTCGGCGTCGTCGGCCTCATCGCGCTGCTGCTCGGCGGGATCGGCGTCGCCAGCGGCGTGAACGCGTTCGTGCAGCGGAAGATCGACACCGTCGCGGTGCTCCGCTGCCTCGGCGCCTCGGGGGCACAGGTCCTCACGATCTACCTGCTGCAGGCCGGCGCGATGGGCCTCCTCGGCGCGACGATCGGTGCCGCGCTCGGCGTGGGCATCCAGTTCCTTCTCCCTCAGGTGCTCGGCGATTTCCTCCCCGTCGATGTCGCCGTCACCATCGTCCCGTCGGCGATCCTGCTCGGGCTCGCGGTGGGCGTCTGGGTGGCGCTGGTGTTCGCGCTCCGGCCGCTGCTCGTGCTGCGTCGAGTGTCGCCGCTTCAGGCGATCCGGCGCGACGACGCGGCACTCTCCGCGGCGAGCCGCCGCGACAGCGCGACCTGGGTGGTGAACCTCGCGGCGGTGGCGAGCGTGCTCCTCCTCGCGATCGATCGCGCCGACACGACGCAGCAGGGCCTCTTCTTCGCGGCCGGGGTCTTCACGAGCATCGGCCTGCTCTACGGGAGCGCGGTGCTGCTCTCCCGTCTCGCGCGTCGCCTCGTCTCCCCCCGCTGGCCGTACGTCGTGCGGCAGGGCGTCGCGAACCTCTACCGACCCAACAGCCAGACGCGCGCCGTGGTGCTCGCCCTCGGCTTCGGTTCGTTCCTCGTCACGACGATCGTGCTCGTGCAGGCGAACCTGCTCAAGTCGTTCGACATCACCGCGGCCAACTCGCGCGGCAATCTGGTGTTCTTCGACGTGCAGGAGGACCAGGCGCCGGGGCTCGACTCGCTCGTGCGCGGGCATGGGCACGAGCTCGTCTCGACGACGCCGATCGTCACCATGCGGATCGTCGAGATCAACGGCCAGACGACCGACGCCTGGGCGGCGGCGCACGCGATCCCGGCACGCTACTGGGCGCTGCGGCGCGAGTATCGCTCGACCTACCGCGACTCCACGGTGCACACCGAGACGGTCACGGCCGGCACCTGGTTCGGGAAGGCCGACGCGTCGGCCGAGGTGTTCGAGTACTCGATGGAACAGGACGTGGCGAACGACCTGAAGCTCTCGCTCGGCGACACCGTCACGTGGGACGTGCAGGGCGTGCGGGTGCGCGCGCGACTCACGAGCCGGCGCGAGGTGGATTGGGGGCGCTTCGAGCCGAACTTCTTCGCCGTCTTCCAGCCGGCGGCGATCGCCGCGGCGCCCAAGCAGTTCGTGCTCGTGAGCGCGGTGGAGGCCGACACGGCGGTCGCGCGGCTGCAGCGCGATGCGGTGAAGCGCTACCCGAACGTCTCGAGCATCGACCTCTCGCTCGTGCGGAAGACGATCACGGGGATCGTGGACAAGGTCACGCTCACCGTGCGCTTCCTCGCGCTCTTCTCGCTCGCGATGGGCATCCCGGTGCTCTTCAGCGCGGTGGCGGCGACGCGGCGCGACCGGTTGCGCGAAGGGGTGCTGCTCAAGACGCTGGGCGCGACGCGCAGCCAGATCGGGCGCATCCTCCTCGCGGAGTACGCCCTCCTCGGCCTGCTCGGCTCGCTCTCGGGGATGCTCCTCGCCTTCGGCGGGTCGTGGGCGCTGGTGACGTTCGTGTTCGAGGGGAGCTTCACACCGGCGCTGCTGCCGGCGTTCGGGATCGCGGCGGCGATGACGCTGCTCGCGGTGTCGATCGGCCTGCTCACCGGACGTGATGTCTTCCGCGAGACGCCGATGGCGGCGCTGCGCGAGGGCTGACCCGCGTCACGCGGCCGCGCCGACGGCGCGCGGCCGCGTGCGGTTCACTGACGCGGACGATCCCGAGGCGAACGCCCGGCGGGAGCGGCGCGCCGCGATAGCCCCGGAGCTCGAGCGCCTGCGCCGCGACCGCGGCATCGAGCGCGAGCTCGATCACGGCGAAGCCGCCGGGCTCGATCCCGACGAGATCGGCCGCGAAGCTCCCGCCCTGCAGCGCGAGCGGCTGCACCGGCCAAGGGCGCGCGAAGGGGACGGCACCGGCACCACGCATGACCCGGCCACGTCGCAGAGTCCCTGGTAGATCGAGCGCAGGTCGAACGAGGGGAACCGGAGTCGCGGGGACTCCGCGACGAATCCCGCGAGATCATCCGACACCATCGCGAGCGACCACTCGACGAGCAGCTCGTCCCACCCGCGGCCGGTGCGCGCCTCGAGGTTGGCGACCCCGGACTGCCGGTTCACCGTGAGCGCCGTGAACAACAGCGGTTCGCTCGGGGCCTCGAGGTCGGCCAGCCAGCGCGTGAGCGCCCAGGCGCTTCCGTAGTACGAGAAGTCGCCCGCATCACCGCCCAGCGGGGACCGCGCCGTCGGGGCATCGAGGAACGTCCAGAGCGCCTCGAGGTGCGGTCGCATGGCGCGCGGCGCGTCGGCGCAGGCGGGATACGCCGGGTCGTTCGCGCGCAGCTCGCAGGCGAGCGACGCCGAGAAGTCGGCGTTGGAGAATCGCACCGCGCCGTACGCCGCCCGGAACCAGAGTTCCTCCGCGTGGCGCGCGGTGGCCTCCTCGAGCCACTGCTCCTCGAGCGGCTGTCCGCGGACGATACGCTCGGCGTACGAGGTGACGTGCTTGAGCTCGTGCACGAGCGTCGCCCGCATCTCGTGCCGCCAGAGGGTGCGCGACCCGGCCTCCATGCCGTCGGCGAGCGACTGCGGCACCTGCGCGTAGAGGTACTCGCCGACGTTGCTCGCGGCGAACTGCGCGCGCGGGAAGAAGTCGCAGGTGACCACGCCGGCGAGGACCGCGCCCCCGAGCCGCGCGTTGAGGCGCGGCGTGAAGACGATCATCACGCGGCCGTTGTCGTCGAGCCGGCTGTCCATGACCAGCGGATTGCCGAACGCCTGCACGATGGGCCAGCCGCGCGCCTCGAGCTCGGCGCCGATCGCCTGATAGTCGAGGTCCATCTGCCCGGCGACGGTGGCGCCGTACTCGGCGACGGTGGCGGTGTCCTCGAGGAGCGCGACGTGCTCTCCCACATGCACCACGCGCGCACCGATGGCCGTGTACTCGGAGCAGACGTTCGCCTGGCCGATGGCCGGGATGCGGAGCGGGACGATGCTGCCGAGCGTCGGTGCGGTGAGCGCGGCGCCGTTGGCCGCGGGCGCGCGAAGCAGCGCGGGCGCGGAAGACGCGGGCCGACCGCGGGCGGCCTCGGCATTGGCCTCGAGCAGGCGCCCATGCGCGCGGGCCTGCGCACGGGCGCGACGGCCGGCCAACCACTCACGCGCATCGACGCGGCCGCGCGCACCCTCGAGCCGTGCCGACGCTTCGCGGACGGCCACGGCGTTCCGCTCCGCGGCCACGGCCGCGCCGTCGAGCGTCGCACCGCCCGCGCCGACGGCATCGCCGCGGAGCGTGAGCGAGGCGGGCCCCGCGCCGTACGCGCGCGCCGCATGCGGCACGGTCACGAGATATCGCCCAGCGGCGGGGGACAGGAGGAGGCAGCGCGCGTCGGACGCGGTGGTGAGCGCGAGCGACTGGCCCACCGAGAGCGCGACCGGCGTCCCGGTGTTGAGCGCCACCGGCGCGATGCCCAACCCGCCGCTCGTCCCCACCTGCAACGTGACGGTGCGCGACGGCTGGCAGGCGAACGAGCTCGCCGGCGGCAGGCTCAGCGTGAGCTGCGTGTTGCTCGCCGCGGTGACGACCACCGGCGTCCCGTCGATGAGGACCGAGTTCCCCGCCGCCGCGCCCGCGAAACCGAGGCCGGTCACGACGACCGATTGCCCGGGCGTGACCGTGCTCGGCGTGACCGAGCTGATGATCGGCGCCGACGGCCCGGTGAGCGGCTGCACATCCACCACCACCTGGTCGGCGAAGCCCTCGGCACGCACGGTGACGACGCTGCGTCCCACCGCGAGCGGCGTGACGACCCCGACGGGACTCACCGCCGCGAAGCGCGACGCCGCCGACTCCCATTCGAACGTCGCGCCGATGATGCCGATCCCGGCGTGATCGAAGGCGCGCGCGAGGACCTGCGTGCCGCCCCCCGGCGTGAGGAGCCGCAGCGTGTCGAGGTCGATCCGCAACTCGGCGATCGGCGGATTGACGAGATCGAGCCGCAGGTCGGCGTGGACCGTGCCCACCGTCGCACGGGCGATCCCCTCGCCGGGGCGCTTGGCGAGCATGAGCCCATCGGTGGAAACGTCGAGGGTGCCCGGCGTGAGCGAGCGCCAGCGGACCACGACGCCCCCGACGGTATCACCCGAGGCATCGAGGGCCTTCGCGGAGACGCGCATAAGGTCCCCGGGCCGCAACTCGTCGGAGGGGACGTCGAGCGCGAGGCTTCGGATCCGCCCCGGCCCGGTCGCGCCATCGCACGCGAGCACCCCCCACACGGCAACGAGCGCCGCGAGCGGCCGGATGCGACCCACGACAGCGGAGGGGGACGGGCGCATACGCATATCTTACCCCCCGCCGGGATGGTTGGCGACCGGTCCGCGGCGCACGGTACATTCCCCCCGTGACCACCACGCCGAGCCCGACGGTCGACGACGATGCCCCGCTCGGGGAGCGCATGCGCGCCTGGGCGACCGGCCGCATCTGGTGGTGGCGCGCCCTGCTGTTCCTCGCGCTCGCCAGCCAGGTCCCGCGCCCGCTGCGCGAACAGGGCGAGGCGACGCTCTGGAGCGGGATCATCTTCGGCGCGCACGAGTTCGGGCACCTCTTCTGGGCCTTCGCGGGCGAGTGGATGGGGATCGCCGGCGGCTCGCTCACGCAGCTGCTCGTCCCCATCGGCGCGATGGCGCTCGTCTGGCGCGGCAAGGACTGGTTCGGCGTCGCGGTCTGCGGGCTCTTCCTCGCGACGAGCCTCGCCGAGCTCTCCTGGTACATCGCCGATGCGCGCAACGAGATGCTCGACCTCGTGAGCTTCTCCCCCGACGGCGCGGTGCACGACTGGAACTACCTGCTCGGCTCCATGGGCTGGCTCAAGCAGGACATCGCGCTCTCGCGGTTCGTGCGCTTCGTGGCCTGGTGCGTCCTGCTCGCGTCCGGCGCGCTCACGGCGCGCCTCTGCTGGTGGATGGCGACGCTCAAGGCGCCCACGACGACCTGAGCAGCACCTCGAGCACGCGCGCGGCCCGCTCGATCTCGTCCTCGGTGTTGTAGTAGTGCGGCGAGACGCGCAGCAGCGTCGCCGCCTGCTTGCGGTCGAGGTCGATGAGCGCATCCTCGCGCGACTGTGCGCTCGTGTTGATCCCCTGTGCACGCAGCGCGAGGACGACGTCGCGCGCGACCCGGCCGTCGATGGTGTAGGTGGTGATCGCCGAGAGCCGCGCGCCGTGGTCGAGCCCGCGCACCCCGGGGATCGCGGTGAACCGCTCGCGGGCGAACGCCGCGAGCGCGTGCGACCGTGCGGCGGCCGTGGCGATGCCGACCTCACGCGCGTACCGGGCGGCGGCGCCCATGCCGAGCACGAGCGCGTACGGGAACTCCCAGCTCTCGAAGCGCCTCGCATCGTCCACGAGCGTGTGCTCGTCGGCCGCGACCCAGCGGGCGCCGCGCATGTCCACGAGCAGCGGGTGATCGCCGCGCGCGAGTGCCGCGTCGCTCACCGCGAGGAAGCCGATCCCGCGCGGGCCGCGCAGGAACTTCCGCGCCGTCGTGCTCAGGTAGTCGCACTGGAGCGCGGCGAGGTCCACCGGCAGTTGGCCCACCGCCTGGCACGCATCGAGGAGGTACGGCACGCCCGCCGCGCGGCAGAGCGCGCCGACCTCCTCGGCGGGCTGGATGAGCCCCCCATTGGTCGGGATCCAGGTGAGCGCCGCGAGGCGGAACGGCCCCTGCTGCAGCAGTCGCGCCCATGCGGCGAGGTCCACGCCGCCCTCGGGCGCGTCGGGGCACCGCACGAACTCCACGCCCTGCCGGCGCTGGAGCGAGAGGTACATCAGCTGGTTGCTGACGTAGTCGTCGCTCGAGGTGAGGATGCGGTCGCCGGGGCGCCAGTCGAAGGCCGCGAGCGCAGCCGCGAACGCATGCGTCGCGCTGGCGGCGATGGCGATGTTCCGCGCCCGCGCGCCGACGAGCGCGGCGCATGCGTCGTAGACGGCCGCGATCTCGGTCGCGGCGGCGTCGGCGGCCTCGTAGCCGCCCAGATGCAGCTCGCGCTCGAGGTGCGCGGTGATCGCGCGATGCACCGGCGCGGGCATGAGCGCCGCGCCGGCGTTGTTCAGGTGGATGCGGTCCGCGCACCCCGGCGTGTCGTCACGCCACTGCGCGAGCAGCGCAGGTGGGAGCCCGTTAGACTTCAGCGCGTCGTGCACTGCGGCCGCAGCGGCGGCATGCCGGCGCACTGGATCGACTCGGCCATGCCCTGCGCGATGGTCCCGCAGGCGGTGTTGACCGCGGTCTTGAGGGCTTCGGTCGAGTCCTGCCCCGACGCCTTCGCGCAGTTCTCCACGCCGCCGAAGCGGACGCAGGCCGAGCACTCGACGGCCTGCGCCGAGAGGGTCGAGTAGAGCAGGATCCCGGCGAAGCCGGTGGCGAGCAGGATGGTGACGAGCGTGCTGCGCTTCATGGAGGAGCCCGGTTGATGTCGCGTTTCGCAAGATACGGTTGGGGCGTGCTGGCGTTCAACCTGCTCGTGATCCTGTGGGGCGCCTACGTGCGCGCCTCGGGATCGGGCGCGGGGTGCGGCGCGCACTGGCCGCTCTGCAACGGCGAGGTCATCCCGCGCGCGCCGAGCGTGGAGACGCTCGTGGAGATGGCGCACCGCATCACCTCGGGGATCGCGCTGCTCCTGGTCGTGGGACAGCTCGCGTGGGCGCGGCGTGCCCTGCCCAAGGGCGATGCGGCCCGCGTCGTGGCGCACGTCGCGATGGCGCTCATGCTCACCGAGGCCCTCGTGGGCGCGGGACTCGTGCTCTTCGAGATGGTGGCGCAGAACCAGAGCATCGCCCGCGCATACTGGCTCGCGGCGCACCTGCTCAACACCTTCGGGCTCGTCGCGGCACTCGCCCTCGTGCCCTGGTACGCCTCGGGCCAGTCGGCGCCGCGGGCCGGCCGCTTCGGCCCCGAGCTCAAGCTGCTCCTCGCCGCGCTGGCGGGCACGCTGCTGCTCGGGATGACCGGCGCCGTCACCGCGCTCGGCGACACGCTCTTCCCCGCCGCATCGCTCGCCGAAGGGATGGCGCAGGACTTCTCGCCCACGGCGCACTTCCTCGTGCGGCTGCGCGTGGTGCATCCCACGCTCGCGGTGCTCGTCGTGATCCTGCTGCTGCTCACCGCGGGCGTGAACGCGAAGCTCCGCCCCTCGGTGACGACGCGCCGGCTCGCGATGGCGGTGGCCGGACTCGCGGTGACGCAACTCGCGGCCGGGCTCGTGAACCTGCTGCTCCTCGCGCCCATCGGGATGCAACTCGTGCACCTGTTGCTCGCCGACGCGCTCTGGATCGCGCTCGTGCTGCTGGCCGCTAGCTCGTGGGCCTGGTCGGATGGATCCGCATCGACCCCGGGAGCGCGTCCAGCAGCCGGTTGAGGTCGCTGGCGCGATCGAGCGTCGTCACGAACGTCAGGCCGTCGAGCGTGACGACGAGCATCTTCGACACGCCGTACATCACCACGCTGCCGTGGCCGGCGTGCACGACGTTGCAGTCGGCATCGACGAAGTGCACCGGGCCCGACGCGCCGTTGCCGTCGTCGTCGAGTTCGCGCGCGCGGCGCAGCGAGGCCCAGGTCCCCACGTCGTCCCAGCCGAACTCGCCGAGCAGCACCAGCAGGCGATCGGTGCGCTCGAGGAGGCCGCGCTCCAGCGAGGTCGCGCGCACCATCCCCACGAAGCCGGGGAGATTGCCGTTCGCGAGCGGCTCGAGCGCATCGCGCACCTCGGGCGTGTGCCGCCGCAACTGCGTGAGCACCGTCCCCGCCGCGCCGACGAGGATCCCGCCGTGCCAGAGCGCGCCGTCCTCGATCCGCGACTCGGCCTCGGCCTCGCTCGGCTTCTCGACGTAGCCGCGCGTGATGGCGGCGCCGCCCTTGAGGAGCGGGACATCGCCGTCGAGCGGCGCGCCGGGCATGACATAGCCGAAGCCGGTCTCCGGGCGCGACGGCCGGATGCCGATGGACACGAGCGCCTCCTCGCGGGCCGCGTACGCGGCGGCCCGGCGAAGGGTCCGGCGATACTCCTCGGGGAAATCGACCGCGAGGTCGGCGTGCACCGCCACGAGCATCGCACTCGGCCCGGCGCGACGGCTCAACTCCTGCGCCGCCCACGCGAGCGCGGCCGCGGTCCCGAGCGGCCGCGGCTCGACGAGCACGTTCTCCTCGGGGACATCCTTCGTGACCGAGCGGATCGCCGGCGCGATGTCACGGCTGGTGAGGATGAGCACACGCTCGGGCGGGATCGTCGGCTGCAGGCGCCCGACCGCATCCTCGATGAGCGTCTGGTCGGAGACGAGCGCGAGCAGCGGCTTGGGACGCACCGGCGTGGAGAGCGGCCAGAAGCGCGACCCGATGCCCCCGGCGAAGATCACCGCCCAGAGGGCGACATCCGTCTCGGGTTCACCGGCGATCAGGGGCTGTTCGGCGGGCAAGGTGCCCGTGGCGCTCCCCGTGGAGGGAGTGCCGAGGATGATGCCGCTCGGTTCCTTCATCGGCGAGTAAGGTAGGGGCGCAACGAGATCATCGCCACCGCACCGACGATGGTCGTCATGGCGAGGATCAGGCGTCCCGTCAGGGCTTCCCCGGCGAAGAGCCAGCCGAGGATCATCGCGACCACGGGATTCACGAACGCGTACGTCCCGGCGAGGGCCGGACGGACGTTGGCGAGGAGCCACTTGTACGCGCTGAAGCCGAGGACCGAGCCGGCGAGCACGAGGTAGGCGAGCGCGGTGAGGGCGCGTGGCGTGAAGTCGCCGCGGTCGAGCTGCGCCCACTCGCCGCTCGCGGCCGAGACGGCGAGCATCACGCTGCCGCCCATGAGCATCTCCATCCCCGTGCCGATGAGCGGCACCGGCAGCGGCGGCAGCGTGCGCGCATAGAGCGAGCCGCCCGCCCAGGCGAGCGTGCTCACCAACAGGACGCCGAGCCCGAGCGGCGACACGTTCCCGCCTCCCTCGTGCGGCGCGACGAGCAGCGCGATCCCGACCAGTCCCAGCAGCACGCCGGCGACCTCGTACCCGGACGGCTTCACGCCCTTCGCCCCGAACCAGCCGAAGACGAGCAGCCAGAGCGGCACGAGTGAGACGATCAGCGCGATGACCCCGGACGGCTCGCGATGCGCCGCCCAGGTGACGGAGCCGTTGCCGAGCGCCAGGAGGCTGACGCCGACGATGATGGCGGTGATCCACTGCTGGCGCGTGGGCCGCGCGGCGCCGCGGGCCCGGAAGAACCCGTACAGCAGCGAGCCCGCGATCACGTTCCGGATGCCCGAGAGCAGGAACGGCGGCAGGTCGCGCACCGCGAGCGCGGTGGCGAGGTAGGTGGAGCCCCAGATGAACCAGGTGGCTGCCATCGCGAGGAGGATCCGGGCACGCACCCGCGAATAGTAACGGAGCGTCCCGCATGGCATATTGCAGGGGTGATGCGCTCCGTTCCTCCATTGGCGCGTCGCATCGGCGTGCGGGCGCTGGTCCCCGCGGCGATGCTCCTCGGCGCCTTCGTGCCCGCAGCTCCGCTGCGCGCGCAGTCCGCGACCTGCGCGCCCGCCCGCACCGCCCTCGTCCTCTCCGGCGGCGGCACCAAGGGACTCACCCATCTCGGCGTGCTCCAGGTGCTCGACTCGCTCGGCATCGTGCCAGACCTCGTCGTGGGCACGAGCATGGGCGCGATCGTCGGCGCGCTCTACGCCAGCGGCGAGTCGCCCGCCGCCGTGCGTCGACAGCTGGGCGAGATCCCGCTCGACGCGCTCATCCGTTCCTACGAACCGACGATCTCCGCCTCGCTCGGCGGCCTCAAGCCGGCGCTCGTCTGGCAGAAGGAGCCGGCGCACTGGGTGCTGCAGACCGGCGCGGTGCGCGAGGCCGAGCTGAACGCGGCCCTCTCGCAGCTGATGCTCCGCGCGAACGTGCTCGCGCGCGGCGACTTCGATTCCCTGCCCATCCCCTTCCGCGCCGTCGCGACGGATCTCGACAGCCGCGCCACGGTGCCGATCGGCCGCGGGGACCTCGCGCGCGCGATGCGCGCGAGCATGTCGATCCCGCTGTTGCTGCGTCCGGTGGTCATCGACGGCCGCACGCTCGTCGACGGCGGACTCTCGTCGAACGTGCCGGTGGGCGTCGCGCGCGCGATGGGCGCCGAGCGCGTGATCGTCTCGCGCGTGCTCTCCCCCAAGCCCGACCCGGCGGCCTTCGACGACCCGCTCACCGTCACGGTGCAGCTCTTCGAGTTCCTCTGGGTGCAGGATTCGGTGAAGCCGCGCGCCGAGGACATCGACATCGCGCAGCCGACCGAGGACTTCGGGATGATCGACCTCCGGCCCGAGATGCTCGATTCGCTCGTGCGGGTGGGACGGCGCGCGGCCGAGGCGGCCTTCGCCGGCGCGCGGTGCGTGCGCCCGGTGGCCACGGCCCCGCGCGCGGTGGCGACGCCGCCGTCGGTCGGGCATGTGCGCACCGCCCCACCGGGCGCGTCCGGGCACGATGCCGCGCTGCGCGCGCTCCATCTCACGCCCCGTGCGCCGCTCGACCTGCCCGCCGTGCGCGAGGGGCTCGGGGCGCTCGCTTCGCACGAGCGCTACCGCGGGCTCTGGCTCACGCCCACCGGGGACGCGACCCGCGCCGACTTCGACGTGCAGGTGGAGGAGGCGCCGCAACGCGCCATCGGGTTGGGCTTCGCCTTCGACCACTCGATGTCGGGCCGCATCTGGCTCGCGGCCGTGGACCGCTCGATCCTCGGGCGCGACCTCGAAGGCTCGGCGCTCTTCACGAGCGGCACCTGGCGGACCGATCTCACCGTCGCCGCGCGGCGGCGGGCGCGCGTGGGATCGCGCTACATCCCCGTCGGCGGAACGGTGCAGCTGCTCACCGAGGATGTGCGGCTCTGGCAAGGCGCGACCGAACTGCCGCACGCGTCGGTGGACGAGGTGGGCGTGGTGATCGGCGTGCGCCCGCTCTACGAGCCAGGCTGGTCATGGGAGTTCGGCGCCGACTACCGCTTCTGGCAGCGGCGCAACGGCGAGTCGATCGGCACGGTGGGCGCGCGATACGCCGTCCGGCATCTGGCCGCCGGGAGCGCGATGCCCGACATCCAGATCGAGGCGATCGGCCTGCAGGCCTGGCAGCGCGGGGCGATCGACCTCGCGCAGACGCACCACCTCGGCGCGATGGAGGTGCGCCCGCGCGTGCGCGCCGGATGGGGGCACGCGCTCCCGATCCACCAGACCTTCACGCTCGGTGGCCTCGACGGCTTCGCCGGCCTGCGCCTGCTCGAACAGCGCGGGGACCGCGAGCTCTTCGGGTCGCTGCTGCTCCGCTGGCCGCTCGGGGGCCAGCTGCACGCGCGGCTGGAACCGATGGTCGGCGTCACGGGCGTCGGGGACTTCTTCGGCGGTCCCGGCGCGCTCGACGGCGTCGTCCTCGCCGGCGCACGCATCGGCGTGGACCTCGAGACGCCCTTCGGCCCGATCCGGCTCGAGGAAGGCTTCAACAACCAGGATCGGCGTCAGGCGCTGATCCGCGTGGGACTCTGGTTCTAGCGGCGCCGGCCGTCGCGGCCGGCGCGCGTCAGACGTGCCCGCGCATCCCGCGCGCCCAGCGCGCGGCCTCGAGGACGATTGGCTGGATCGCTTCGCGGGCGAGCCCGAGCTCATCGGCCTGCGATGCCGCGGCCTCCCAGAGGCCGAGTTCCGCCGCCTCCGCGAGGAGGATCGGCCCGGCGAGCGGTCCGATGCGGTCCATGAGCGCCTGCTTCACCTCGTCGGTCACGTTGATCATCGCCAGCAGCTCCTCGATCGGCGTGCCGAGGACGACGTCGAGCATCGAGAGCAGTCCGGCGAAGAAGGCCGCCGGCGCGCGGCGACGATCGACGCGTTCGGCGACGAGCTCGGCGAACCGCGCCCGCTCGAGCGCGAGACGGAACCGCTCGTTCTCCTCGCCGTTCGTCTGCGGCCCCGCGGCCGCGAGGAGCACGGCGACCCAGCGACGCAACGACAACCGGCCCACGAGCGCGATCGCCTTGCGCACCGAGTCCACGCCCGACGAGCCGTTGGCGGCCGAGTTGGCGATGCGGAGCAGCTTGAGCGTGAGCGTCGGATCCGCGGCGAAGGTCCGCTCGAGGTCACGGAGGTTGAAGTCCTCGTCGCCCAGGCGGTTCATCGCCTCGGCGAGCACCGCCACCTGCGGCGAGACCCGCTTGCCCTGGATGATCTCGGGGCGCGCGAAGAAGTACCCCTGGAAGAGCTCGAAGCCGGCGGCGCGGCAGGCCATGTAGATCGCCTGCGTCTCGATCCGCTCGGCCAGCACCGGGAGTCCCCGCGCCTTGTACTTCTTGATCTCGGGCACGAACGACATCGGGTCCTTCCCGAGGACGTCGATCTTCACCACGCTCGCGAGGTCGAGGAAGGGCGCGAACTGCGGCCCGTCCACGTAGTCGTCGAGCGCGATCTCGAACCCGTTGGTCGAGAGGCGCTGGATGGCGGCGATCGTCTCGGGCGTGACCGGGACGGTCTCGAGCACCTCGATCACGCAGGTCGAGCGGTCGAGCAGCGTCCAGTCATCCTCGAGCAGGGCGCGCTCGGGGAGGTTGATCCACGCGCGCGCCGTGCCCACGAGCTCGGCCAGGCCGATGTCCACGAGGGCGGAGACGATCGTCCGGGCGGACATCGTCGCCGTGTCGGTCGGACCGGCCGAGGTGCTCGTATCCGTCTCGCGGTAGAGCAGCTCGTACCCGACGACCGTGCCGTGCGAATTGAAGATCGGCTGTCGCGCGACAAGGGCATCCATGCTTCCCAGTGTCGGCATCCGGCGCGCTTTCATGAGAGCGCCGGGGCCCCGCGCGTGGGCCGTTCGGTCAGCGCGCCGCGGCGATCGGCGGCGCGGCGAGGAGCCCGGCGACCGCGGCGAGCAAGTCACGACGCGCCACCGGCTTGGCGAGCTGTTCGGCCCGCGACCCATCCCGCGCGAGCCCGGCGAGCCGGTGCGATTCGGGAGCGTAGCCGCTCAGGAAGAGCGCGTTGATCCCCGGCCGCAGGACCTGCATCCGCTGGAACGCGCCCGGGCCGTCGAGGCGCGGCATCATCACGTCGCTCACGAAGAGGTCGAACTCGCTCGGCCGCTGCGCGAAGAGCGCGACGGCCGCCTCGCCGTCCTCGGCCTCCGTGACCTCATACCCGGCGCGGCGCAGCGTGGCGGCGATCACCCGCCGCACATCCGGTTCGTCCTCGGCCAGGAGCAGGTGCGTGGCGGCCGGCGTGCGGGCCGCCGGTGCGGCCTGCGCGGCCGCGGGAACGGCGCCGAGCAAGGGCAGGTGGATGCTGAACGACGAGCCATGCCCCGGCTCGCTCTCCACCGTCACCGAGCCGCGCATCTGCCGGACCGCGCCGTGCACGATCGCGAGCCCGAGACCGGAGCCCAGCTCGCGCGTGGTGAAGAACGGTTCCCAGATGCGCTGCAGGAGCTCCTGGCTCATCCCCACGCCGGTGTCGCTCACGCGCAGGCGCGCGAGCGCCCCGCCCTGCTCCGCCGTCACGTCCGCCGAGGCGCTGCCCGCGGGCGCGACGTCGACCGTGATGCTGAGCTCGCCCCCCTGCGGCATGGCATGCCCCGCGTTGACCACCAGGTTGAGCAGGAGCTGCTCGACCAGGGTCGCGTCGGCGAGGACCATCGTCGGGTCGGCGGGGCGCCGCACGTGGATCCGCACGGACTCGCTCACCGCGCCGCGCATGAGGTGCTCGGCCCCGGCGACGACCGCCGAGAGGTCGAGCGGCTCGAGCACCACGGGGCGCTGCCGGGAGAAGGTGAGGAGCTTGTGCGTGAGCCCGGCCCCCCGGCGCGCGGCGTCGCGGATCGCGACGACCCGGGCGAGCGACTCCGCCGTGGGGAGGGCGTCCTCGAGCAGCTCGGCCTCGCCGACGACGATGTTCAGCACATTGTTCACGTCGTGCGCGATGCCGCCGGCGAGGAGGCCGACCGCCTCCATCTTCTGCGACTGCCGCAGCTGTTCCTCGAGCGAGCGCTGCCGGTCGATCGCGAAGCCGATCGCGAGCAGCGCGGCCGCCGACGTCATCAGCGCCGCCTCGGGCTCCGTCCACTCGCGTGGCGCGCCGATGTGCTCCGCGCAGAGCACGCCGATCGACTCCCCGCCCACGAGGAGCGAGACATCCAGCATCGACGTGATGCCGAGCGGCTTGAGGTAGTCGTCCCGGAACTCGCTCGTGCGCGTGTCGAGGCGCGCATCGGAGGCATCGACGACGCGGTACTCGCGCAGCGCGGCGAAGTAGCGCGGATGCGTCGCGCCGCGGACGACCACGGCCCCGGTGGAGAACACGCCGCGATCGTGGAGGCCGCGACAGCGGATCTCGGTGCGATCCTTGTCGTAGGTCCAGACGCTGACGCGTGCGACCTCGAGCGCCGCCGCCAGCTCGCGCACCGTGGTGGCGATGGCGGTCGCGAGATGTTCGTGATCCATGATCGCGAGCGCATGGACGGCCTGGTGGTGCCGTTGCAGCTGCGCGTTCAGGGCGAGCGGATCGTTGGGAGCAGGGACCACGTGCGCGGTGCGGGGGTGGGGGCGGAACGCGCACGAAGATGCGGCTCCCGGGTTCGCCCCGCAAGGCACCGGAACGGCGCGTATGGCCTCCTCCCTGACAGGGTGTCAGATTCCGCGCGTGCGCACTCCCGTCCCCCTCTCCGCCGCCCGCCGGGCGCTGCTCCTCGCCTCGGTCGGGGCGTTCCTCGGCGTCGGTGCCTGCGCGGGCCCCCCGGTCGACCCGAACGACCGCCCAGCGACGCACCAGTACACGGTCGAGTACGACTCGGTGAAGATGCGCGACGGCATCTGGCTCGGCATCACCCGCTGGGTGCCGGTGGCGATGAAGGCCAACGAGCGCTTCCCGGTGCTGCTGGAGATGATCCCGTACCGCAAGGACGACGACTTCTACGCGCGCGACTTCCCGCTCTATGACTGGTTCGCGCGGCGCGGCTTCCTGATGGCGAAGGTCGACGTGCGCGGCACCGGCGCCTCCACCGGCCCGGTGCCGTCACGCGAGTACTCGGAGGCGGAGCTCGACGACGCGGTGGAGCTCATCGGCCTCCTCGCCGCCGACCCGCGCGCGAATGGCCGCGTGGGGATGTGGGGGATCTCGTGGGGGGGCTTCAACGCGATCCAGATCGCGATGCGTCAGCCGCCCGCGCTGCGCGCCATCCTCGCCATGCACGCGAGCGACGACCTCTTCCACGACGACGTCCGGTACATCGACGGCGTGCTCCATCTCGACCGCTACGCGCTGCAGATCGACCACGGCAATGGCCTGCCGCGCACGCCGCGCTACGCCCTCGACTCCGCCTATTACGCCGACCGCTTCGAGGCGCGCCCCTGGCTGCTCACGTACCTCGCCGAGCAGGAGGATGGCGAGTTCTGGCGTCGCAACGGACTGCGATGGCATCGCGCCGCGCTGCAGGTGCCGGCCTACTTCATCGGCGGGCTGCTCGACGGCTACCGCGACACGCCGATCCGCGCACTCGCGTCGCAGGTCACCGCGCCGGTGAAGGTCGAGATCGGCCCCTGGAACCACTCCTGGCCCGACAACGGCGCCCCCGGTCCCAACTACGAGTGGCGCGTGCGTGCCTCGCGGTGGTGGGACCACTGGCTCAACGACAAGGACACCGGCCTGATGGACGAACCGCCGCTCCTCGTCTTCCAGCGCGAGGCGCCCGCGCCCGATGCCGAACTCGAGACCACGCCCGGCGGCTGGCGCTTCGAGGAGTGGCCGGCGCGCGGTGCGACGATCGTCACCACGCCGCTCGGCACTGACACCGCGCGGACGCTCGCGTCTGCGCCCGGCAGCGGCACCGCCGCCGGCGAGTGGTGGGGCGAAGCCACCGGCGACATGGCCGCCGACGACGCGCACGCGATCACCATCGACCTCCCCGCCGCCGACACCGCCATCGCCATCCTCGGCCTGCCGCGCGTGACGATCGCCGTGCGCGAGGGCGCGCCCCTCGGGCACTGGGTCGCGCGGCTCGAGAGCGTCTGGCCGGACGGACGCTCCTCGCTCATCACCGGGGGCGCGGTGAACGTCGCGCACCGCTACGGCACCGACGCACCGCGACGCGCGGAGCCCGGCGCGGTCGATTCGCTCACCATCGACCTGCACTTCACCACCTGGACGCTGCCCCCCGGGCACCGCCTCCGCGTGGCGCTCACCAACGCGCAGTTCCCCATGCTCTGGCCCACGCCGTACGCGGCGACCGGCGTCGTGGACCTCTCGCGCTCGCGGCTCGAACTCCCGGTGGTCCCGCGCGAGAGCGCGTTCCCGCGGCCCGTGCTCCCCGCCCCGCACCCGCGACCCGCGCGCGAGGATGTCACCTGGCTCGCCGACACGAGCGTGGGGCCGCTCGTCACGCGCGACAGCGCCGCGGGGACCACCGTCGTCCGCTGGCTCACCGTGAACGCGCGCAAGCAGGGCGAGGCGCGCTTCGCCGCGCGGGAGGAGTACCGCTACGAGGTCCGCGACGCCGATCCCGCGAGCGCGAGCTGGGAAGGATCCGCGATGCACCAGATCGACGTCGACCGGACGATCCTCGTCGAGACGCGCTTCAGCGTGCGCGGGACGGTGGACGCCTTCGACGTGACCGTCTCGCGCCGCCTCACCATGAACGGTCGGATGATCCGCGAGAAGGAATGGGTGGAGCGGATCCCGCGACGCTGGCACTGAGCCCCATCAGAGGCTCTTGAATCGCAGCGTCACGCGCACCCGGTCGCCATCACCCTTGTCGCCCCGCACCTTCGCCGGCACGGCGAGGAGCGTCCGCCCGTCCTTGCCACGCCAGACGCTCGTCTCCCACGTGGTGCCATCGACCGTCGCCGTGACCGGTGTGCGCCCCCACCCGTGCGTCACCGGCGGGGCGTACTTGTCCGGCACCGGTGCGAAGTGCCAGCCGCCCTTGCCCGGGTAGCGCCAGAGCACCGCGGTGAATGCACCACCGTACGCGGGCACGCTACTTCCAGAGGAAGAGCTTCTGCACGACCCACCCGAGCCCCGCCGCGACCGCGCCGAGGGGGCCGAGCACGTGCTGCGGCTCGAGCGTCAGGTGCACCGTCGAGAGGTCCGCCTGCGACCGCAGCGAGCGGAGACGCCCCTGCAGCGAGTCGAGTTCCCCCTGCACGCGCGCGAGTTCGCGCTCCACCGCGATGATCTCGTCCACGGTGTTCGTGCGCTCGTGCAGCGCGCGCAGCCGGTCGCGCGAGGTCTCCAGCGCCCGGATGCGCGCGTCGAGGTCGATCACCTCCTCGGTCACGTCCTGCGACGCGATCGACCGCGCGCGCGCCTTGCCGAGCGCGGCGATCGACTCGAGCGTGGCATCGAGCCGCCCATCGGGGATGCGCACCGTCATCGTCACCGTCCCTGACGTGTTCGCGGTGCGCGACACCTGGCCGCTCGCCGCCCCCACGAGCCGTTCCACCTCGGCCTGCGCCGCCGCGACCTCGGCCACCGCGACGGTGAGCGAGGCCGTACGGATGATCGTGCGATCGGCGGATGGCGCGTTCACCCCTTCCCGTGCGCGCATCGACACCGCCGCGACGCCGCGGCCGCTGAAGTCGGTGTCCGACCGCAACGTGCCCTGGCAGGCCGCGAGCGGGAGCGCGAGCCACACCGCGATCCCCGCGAACGCGCCGCGCATCACCCGGCCCGCCCTCACCGCAGGTACACCACGTAGCCGTGCGCCGGCAGCGCGATCGACCCGCTCGCCGCGAGTTCGATCGCCGCGCCGGTGAACGCGTCGCGATACGTCCCCGGTGCGCCGAGCCCGGTGTACGCGAACGTCGCCGCCGCGTCACCGAAGTTCACCGCCACCACCACGTGGCTCTCGCCCTTGCTCCGCGTGAACGCGTACACGTCGGCCGAGCCGGTGCCCGCGAGCTTCACCTGCGCCCCACCATCGGCGCCGTTCCAGAGCGCCGGCGTCGCCGCCTTCGCCGCGAACATCGCCCGATAGAACGGCACGAGCGTCGTGTCGGTGAAGGTCACGGTGTCCTTCTCGAAGAACCGCAGCCGCTTCGACAGCTTCCCTTCCTGTCCCGTGTAGAGCAGCGGGAACGAGTTCGCGAGCGTCGCGGCGAGCACGAAGGCGGGGAGATGGTCGTCCCCCATCCGCTCGAACTCGGTCCCCTGCCAGCTGTTCTCGTCGTGGTTGCTCGTGAAGTACATGCGGTACGCGTTCGCCGGGTACGTCTGCTGCTTCGCGAGGTACTCGTCGAGCTTCGCGACCGGCTCCTTCCCCTGCGTGATCCCGTTGAGCAGGTGATGGAACTCCCACCCGTAGCTGGCGTCGAAGGCCGCGTGCATGTTCACCCCCTCCTCCTCGGCGAGCATGAACAGGTCCGGCTTCGCCTGCAGGAGCGCCGTGCGCGCCTCGAGCCAGAAGTCGAGCGGCACGCCCCACGCCACGTCGCAGCGGAAGCCGTCGAGCCCCATCTCGCGCAGCCACCAGGTCATGTCGTCGATCATCGCCGCGCGCATCGCCGGCTGCGCGAAGTCGAGCTCCGCGACGTCGGTCCAGTCCGTCTCCTTGCCGTCGCGGTCGATCGCATTGGAGATCTGCCCCGCCGCGTTGCGCACGTACCAGTCGGGGTGCGTGGTGATCCAGGTGTGGTCGTGCGCGGTGTGGTTCGCCACCCAGTCGAGGATGACCTTCATCCCGAGCGCGTGCGCCGAGTCGATGACCGCCTTCAGCTCGGCCTGCGTGCCGAACTCGGGGTTCATCTTCCGGTAGTCGGAGATGGAGTAGTAGCTGCCGAGTCCCCCCTTGCGGCGATCGACGCCGATGGGCTGCACCGGCATGAGCCAGAGGATGTCCACGCCGAGGTCGTCGAGGCGCGCGAGGTGCGGCAGCAGCGCCGTGAAGGTCCCCTCGGGCGTGAACTGGCGGACGTTCACCTCGTAGATCGCGGCATCGCGCGCCCACTCCGGGTGCGCGGCGATGGGCGCGGCCGACCCGGCGGGCGTGGACTCCATCCCGCCGCCGCAGGCGGCGAGCGCCGGAGGCGAGATGGCGACGGGAGGAGGGCGGGGTGCGATCCGACGACGAGCGCGCGGGGGGTCGACGCCCGAGGGAAAGATGCAGCGTCGAGCGGGCGTCGCGCGACGGCAGCGGATGGGGCCCGTGAGGGGAGCTCGGGCGGGGGGGCCGGATGAACCCCTGGTGCTGTCGCGCGAGCACGGGCGCCCCGAGCTCATACGTCGTCCCCGCGGTGCTCCATGTGACATGATCCGCGAGCGAGAGCAGCGTCGGCACCTCGTGGCCGCTCACGACCACCGCGCATCCCTCGTCGGCGAGCGACCGCAACAGCGCGCCGATGCGCTCGTGGTCCACCGGCGCGATCCCGCGGAACGGCTCGTCGGCGAGGAGGCAGCGCGGCCGCCGCGTGAGCACCGCTGCCAGCTCGGCGCGCCGCCGCTCGCCGCCGGAGAGCTCGAACGGGCGCGCCGCGAGGAGATCCTCCACTCCCGCGAGGCGCGCCGCCTCGAGCGCCGGCCGCGCGGCATACCGCGCGGCGAAGAGCTCCAGCTGCTGCCCCAGCGGGAAGGCCGAGGAGAGCAGGTCGTGATCGGGAAGGAAGAACACGCCCGCGCGCGCCAGCCGCGCCATCGACGGCCGGAGGATCGTCCGACCATCGAGCTGCACCACGCCGGAGTCCGGCGCGACGAGTCCCGCGGCGATGCGGAACAGCGTGGACTTCCCGATGCCGTTGCGGCCGAGCACCGCGCGCACCTGCCCGGCCACGGCTCGCAGCGACGCCGATCCGAGGATGCGGCGCGTGCCGAATGACTTCGAGACGCAATCCGCCGCGAGGACGGGCACCTCCCCCCGCGTCAGCGCATCGCCCACGCCACCTCCCCCACCAGAGCCGCCAGCACGAACAGGCCCGCCGTCACCGCAGGGGCGTACCCGAGGTTCGCCCAGAGCATCCGCTCGCCGCGGCGCGCGATGTCGACGGTGCCGAGCACCCCCGTGAGGACGATGATGCCGAACGGGCTCTCCGGCGCAGGCGCGCCCATCCCCTCCGCCGCGGTCCCGATCGCCATCAGCGCGACCTTCAGGATCAGGTAGAGCACGAGCGCGCGCGTGAGCAACGGCATCAACGGGAGCAGCAGGCGGGACGCGGGCATCCGCCTGCTACCATGCCCGCCTGTCAGGGTTCCTCCCGAATGGCGCTCGCCGTCCGGCCCCGATAGTTTCCCCCGCTCCCACCACCTCTTCACGGATCGAGGAACGACATGACGATGAACCGGCTCGTGCTTGGCCTGCTTGCCCTCTCCGTCCTCGCCTGCGGCGGCGCCCGCTCCCGCGGGGGCTCGGGGACCAGCGAGTACACCCGCCAGGTGCAGGGCTACCTCGCCCGCCTCAGCGAGAACGCGCAGAAGTCCGGCTTCAAGCGCGTCGTCGCCGGCCCCGTCTTCGGCTCGCTCGACGACGACGCCGAGGGCTCGCACGACATGACGGTCTCGGGCGGCACGCAGTACGTCCTCTTCGGCGCCTGCGACAACGACTGCACCGACCTCGACCTCCTCATCTATGATGGCGACGGCGACCTCGTGCGCCGCGACGTCGCCGCCGACGATCGCCCGGTCGTCGTCTTCTCCGCCGCCAAGTCGGGGAAGTACAAGATCAAGGTCGTGATGGCCGTCTGCAGCGACGAACCCTGCCGTTACGGGCTCCAGCTGAACGCGAAGTAGCGTTCCGCCGCTCGTGCCGGGGCCACTCCGCACGCGCCGCCTCATCCGATTCGCCGCCGCGCTCTGCCGCGGGACACTCGCCGCCGGCGCCTTCGCGTCGGCGGCGAGTGCGCAACCGGCCCGCACCTCCGCGCTCCGCGTCGCCGCCCCCATCGCCACCTGGGACGAGGCCATCCCGCTCGGCAACGGACTCCTCGGCGGGCTCCTCTGGGGCGGGAGCGACGCCATCAAGCTCTCGCTCGACCGCGCCGACCTCTGGGATCTCCGGCCGGCCGCACCATTCGGGCGCGACGGCCACCGCTACGCCGACATGGTCCGCCTCGTCGGCGCCAAGGCCGCCGACTCGCTGCGCATCCGGTTCGACGATCCGTACGACAACATCGCGCACCCCACCAAGCTGCCGGGTGGCCGCGTGGTGCTCACCCTCGCGCCGGGGCGCGTCGCGCGCCAGTTCGCCCTCGACCTCGCGCAGGCCGAGGGCAGCGTCAGGTTCGATGACGCGACGATGACCGCGTTCTTCAGCGCGACCGACACCGTCGCGCTGCTCCGCGTCCCCGCCCTCGTCGCGGCGACGATCGTGCGCCCGAAGTCCCTCGACCAGCTCGGGTACGCGCCCGCGCGCGTCGTGCGCGACAGCACCGCCGGCCGCACCTACCAGTCGATGCACCAGCAGGCCGCGCTGGGCCTCGCGTACGTCGTCGCGGTCGCCACGCGCCCCGACGGCGACGCGACGCTCGTCGCGGTGACCATCGCGACCTCCGCCGATGGCGGCGACCCCGAGGCCATCGCACGCGCGCGTCTCGCGCGCGCACTCGACGCGGGGTACGACGCCGCCCGCCGAACGCACCGCGCCTGGTGGGCGCGCTTCTGGAGCACCGCGGCGCAGCTCACCGTGCCCGACACCGCGATGCAGGCGCACCTCGACTTCGTGCAGTACCTCTATGGCGCGGGTGGTCGCGACGGCGCGCCCCCCATCCCGTTGCAGGGCGTCTGGACCGCCGATGGCGACGCGCTGCCGCCGTGGAAGGGGGACCTGCACAACGACCTCAACACGCAGACGACCTACCTCGCGGCGCACGCCGCCGGCGCGGACGACGCGATGCGGGGCTGGCTCGAGTACAACTGGCGCCTGCTCCCCGCCTATCGGCGCTTCGCGCGCGACTTCTACGGCGTGGACGGCGCCGCGGTCCCCGGCGTGCAAGCCCTCGACGGACAGCCGCTCGGTGGGTGGGGCCAGTACTCGCTCTCGCCGACGATGGGCCTCTGGGTCGCGCAGTCCTTTCACCTGGAGTGGCGCTACTCGCACGACGAGCGCTTCCTGCGCGAACGCGCCTATCCCTTCACCGCCGCGCTCGGCCGCGCCACGCGCGCGTTGCTCGTGCGCGGCGTGGACGGGCGCCTGCGGCTCCCCCTCTCCACGAGCCCCGAGATCTTCGACAACTCGATGCGCGCCTGGTTGCCGTCGATGTCGAACTTCGACCTCGCACTGCTCCACTGGGGCTTCGGCGCGCTCGACGAGATGGCCACCGCGCTCGGCGACACCGCCGCGGCCCGTGAGTGGCGCACGACGCGCGAGGCGCTCGACCCGATCCTCGTCGATCCGGTCACCGGCACCCTACCCTTCGCCGCGGGCCTCCCCTACGACCAGTCGCATCGCCACTTCTCGCACCTCATGGCGATCCACCCGCTCGGCCTGCTCACCATCGCCGAGCCGCGCGACAGCGTCGTCGTGCGACGCTCGCTCGACGAGCTCGCGCGCGTGGGGAGCGACTGGTGGGTGGGCTACAGCTTCGCCTGGTACGCCGCCATGCTCGCCCGCGCCGCCCGCGGCGAGGAGGCGCTCGCGGAGCTCGAGAAGTTCCGCAGCGCCTTCCTCCTCCGGAACGGCTTCCACGCCAACGGCGACCAGTCAGGGCGCGGCCTCTCCAAGCATCGGTATCGCCCCGTCACGCTCGAGGGGAACTTCCTCGCGCTGCACGCCGCGCACGAGATGGTGCTGCAGAGCTGGGGCGGGACCGTCCGCGTCTTCCCGGCGGTGAGTGCGCGCTGGCGCGATGTCGCGTTCCGCGACCTGCGCGCCGAAGGCGGCCTGCGCGTGAGCGCGGTGCGACGCGGGGGACGGACCGTCTCCGTGCGGCTCACCGCCTCGGTCGCGAGCCTTGTCCGCCTGCGCGATCCGTTCGACGGCGCCGCGGTGCGCTGGGATCGCGCCGGTGTGCGCCGCGAGGGTCGCGACTACGTCGTGGAGCTGCGCGCCGGCGAGTCGGTCGAGGCGCGGCGGCCGTAGCCGCCGAGCACGCGCTCCACCGCGGCGATCGCAGCGCGCTCCCGCGCGTCGAACGGCCCGCGGATCGCCTCCCACGTGCGCCCCGCGTCCCGCAGCTCGCGCTCGATCAGGTGATGATGCCGCACGCGCTCCAGTTCGAGCACGCGTGTCCCGTCGGCGACCCAGGGCACGTCGGGCGCGAGCAGCAGCATCGCGTCGTAGCGTCGCGCGCGCGCCGCCGCGACCAGCCACGGATCGCACGCGCCGAGGATCATCTCGCTCCAGGTGCACGTGGTGTGGAGCTCGGTGTCGCAGATCAGCACCGGCCCGCCCTCGGCGGCCATCGCGTCCTCGAGGCTCGCCTGTCCCCAGACGATCGCCTCGAAGTCCGCGGGCCCCAGCGTGCGCGCATCGCGCGTCTCGCAGTACTCGCGCCCGTACTCGGGGACCCACCGCACGCCGAACCGCTCGGCGAGCCGTGCGGCGAGCGTCGTCTTGCCGCTCGACTCGGGCCCGAGCAGCGCGACGCGGCGCACCAGCCACGGCTTCACCTCGCGCGGCACGAAGCGCCAATGCGCGACCGGATCGGCGCGCAGGGCGCTCCCCGACACCGGCATCACGCGACGGTCGCGATCGACGCACACATGCTCGGCGCCGAGCCGGCGCCCCAACTCGTCGCCGTACGCCTCCGAGGTGAAGACGCGATCGACGCGTCCCGCGTGCCGGGCGATGAGCGCGGTCCAGAGCGGCCAGAAGTCCGCCGACTCCTCGGGCGCCTGCGGCACCACGTCGGTCACGTGCACGACGGTGCAGTCCGGGTGCGCCCGGCGCACCCACTGGAAGCGTTCGCCGCCGGGGATCGGGTCGTCCGGCAGGCTGCACACGAGCACCGTGAGCGTATCGCACTGCCGGCGCGCCTCACGGATGAGGTGCGCGTGCCCGAGGTGGTACGGGAGGAACTTGCCGAGGACCAGTCCGCGCATCGACCGCGGTGGCGTCAGAAGCCCGCGGTCCGCACCGCGGCACGGGACGCCGGCGTAACGTGCACGCAGCTGATGCTCTCGTACGACACGACGAGCCGGTCCGTCGCGCCCGAGTTAGGGGCCGCGGCGGCCCCGGCGCGCGCGCGCTGCGCGGCGATGTCCGCCTCCTCGGGCGGGAGCACGTCGAGCGAGACGAACCCGTCGTCCACCTCGTGCACGCCGGTCACTTCATAGACCGCGCCGGTGCGCAGGTGCAGCTCCACGCGATGACGTGGATCGTTCTGGCGCACCGCATCCGCGAAGGCGGTGCGGAAGTACTGGGCGTTCAGCATGGTGGTGCCTCCGTGACCGAATCTACGCGAATGCGCGCCGTTCAGTCACCCGCGAGCGGGATCACCCGCCACCACGCGTGCGGACGCCGCGCTGCCCGCGGCCCGACCCGTCGCCCATGCCCAGAGGAAGTTGTAGCCGCCGATCGGCCCGAACGCGTCGAGCAGCTCGCCGCACAGGAAGAGCCCGGGGTGCCGCTTGCTCTCCATCGTGCGCGGGTCGATCTCGGCGAGACTCACCCCGCCGCCGGTGACCTCCGCCTTCTTGTAGCCGTCGTCGCCGCTCCACGGCAGGTCGCCGCGCACGAGCATCTCGATCAGCCGCTTGCGCTCCTCGCGCCGCAGCTCCGCGAGCGAACGCAGCGGATCGACCGCCGCGCGCTCGATGAGCGCCATCGCCAGCCGGTCGGGGAGCTCGCCGCGCACCGCCGCCGCGACCGTGCGCGCGCCCTGCGGACGCAGCGCCGCCTCCCACTCGGCGTCGCCCAGCGCGGTCCACTGCACCGTGAGGCGCGCCGGCATCCCCTCGTGTCGCGCCCGCACCACCACATGCGAGACGTTGAGCGCCGCCGGCCCGCTGTAGCCCTGGTGCGTGAAGAGGAACCCGCCCGTGTGCGTCGCCGTGCGCGCCGCGGAGCGCGCGGTGAGCGTCACCGTGAGCGACACCCCAGAGAGCGCGGCGAACGCTCCCGACGCATCGTGGATCGGCGTGAGCGCCGCGTACGACGGGTGCATCACATGCCCCAGCGCGCGCGCCGTCTCGAGCCCGAAGCCCTCGCTCCCCGTGTTGGGCACCGAGAGGCCGCCGCTCGCGAGGATCACCGCGTCGGCGTCGATCGGGTCGGCGTCGGCGAGCGTCACGCGCCAGGCGCCCGCGTGCGGCGCGACGTCGAGCACGCGCGTCGCCATCCGCAGCGTCGCGCCGCGCGCGCGGGCGAGCGCGAGCAACCCGTCGCGCACGTCGCGCGCCTTGTGCGACGCGGGGAACACCTTCGCGAGCGCCGGCTCCTCCGCCAGCGGGATCCCGACCGTCTCCTCGAAGAACCGCCGCTGCTCGGCGAGCGGCCACGAGCGCACGATGCGCCGGAGGGTGTTCGGCGACGAGTCGGTCACGAAGCGCGTCTCGTCGAGCGTCAGCGGGAGGATGTTGCATCGGCCGCCGCCGCTGATGAGGATCTTGCGGCCGCCGTCGGCGGTGCGCTCCACGAGCGTGGTGCGCGCACCGCCACTCGCCGCGAAGATCGCCGCCATCGCGCCGGCCGCTCCCGCGCCCACCACCACCACGCGCCGCGGCGCGCGCCCCTCGGGCGCGCTCATCGGTCGAGCACGGGGAGATACGCGCGCCACGGGCCCACCGCCTCGCGATAGCGCTTCGCCATCACCCGCGACGTCTGCGCGAGATGGCCGAGGTCGTGCGCGACCCAGGTCGCGAGCAGCTGCCGCAGCGTCACCGCCCCGAAGGCGGGATGCTCGCCCACGAGCGCGAGCTGCGCGTCCGTCAGCGACCAGCGCCGCAGCGTCGCGACGTTCCCGGCGCGCAACGTGGCGAACTCGTCCAGCAGCGCGCCGAGGGTCTTCCCGGCGCTCTCGTGCTGCTGCGCGAAGCGGTCGAACGGCGCGAAACGGCGGTCGCTCCCCTGCGCGAGGATGATCCGCGCGCGGGGGATCCAGTCGGTCCGCTCCCCATGCACGAGATGGCCCACGTTGTCGAACGCGGTGAAGGTCTCCGGCCCCTCGTCCGCGGTGGTCCACGCCTCCGGCAGCCCGGCGAGCAGGGCGCGGAACGCCGACGGCGTGCGCTCGAGCAGGGCCACCGCCTCGGCGAGGTCGAACGCGTGGGGCGCGGGCACCTAGGTGTCGAAGGGGCCGCGCAGGAGCACCGCACCGTAGAGGGCGGCCATTGCGCCGAACGGGAGCGCCATCACCCGGACCGCCATCGGCGCGCCGTCCGCCTTCACCAGGCCGAGCGCACTGATCATATAGAGCATGAGATTCAGCAGCACCGTGGGGCGTCCGTAGATGCCGCCGAGGCGCTGCTCGCGCGCGATCCAGTTGTGGAACGCGATGCCCGCCCAGCCGGCGGCGATCAACTGTCCGATCCATGCGGCGTTCGGCGGCATCCCCGGCGCGAGCCACGGCAGGATCCGGTCCGACGCGAAGAGGAGCGCGAGACCGCCGAGCGCGAGCAGCGCCGCGCTCGCGCGCGAGAGGATGGCCGATGCGGCTCGCACTAGTAGAGTTCGCCCACCGGCGCGACCGGGCTCCGCCGCTCGAAGGTCGCGTCGGGCTCGTCGCGCGCGATGAGCACCCCGCCCCAGAGTTCGAAGCGCACGGGCGCGCTCATGGCGAGGCACATCCCGGGACACAGGTAGGACACGAGCACATCACGACCGTCGAGCGAATACCGGAACGGCAACTCGTTCCGGGTGATCGTCGGCATCGGTCCCATCGTCGGCAACTCGATATGGGTCCGCCGCACGCCGGTGCCGTCGGCGCGGAGCAGGATCGTGTCCGCGTGGATGCGGTAGTACGCGTCGTTCGGGGCGTACGTGAACCCGCCGGGCCCGCGCACGTACACGCCGGCGGCGTCCTCCGGCGCGAGCGGATCGGAGCAGGCCGTCGCGGCGACGACCAGCGTCAGCGCGGCGAGCAGCGTGGCGACCGGCGCGCGAGACGCCCATCGCGTCCTCATCCGCCGCGGCGCCCCGACTTCGCGTTCGTCGATTGCGGCTTCACCCGCGGCGCCGGCACCGGGACCGGGGCCTTCGCCGGCGTGACGCCCGGGCGGAGCGCCTGCGGCTTGTGGCTCGAGAAGTCGGGAACGGCCGTACGATGCTTCTTCGCCATGGGACCTCCCTTATGAGGATGCGCGCGTGCGGCGCGTCAGCCAGAGGATCGTCCGCGTGTCCAGCGGGATGTCGCCGTACACGCTCACCATCAATATCTGCTCCAGGAACGCCAGCGCATAGAGGCCGATGACGGCGGTGAACCAGCGGGCGTCAGATCGACCAGTGCCGGGCGAGCCGGCGGCCGCCCCAGACGCCCAACGCGAGCCCGACGATGCTGACCATGAAGGCGGTCATGATGCCGACCCGCGCGCCCAGCCACCAGCCGATGGCGCTGCCGACGGTCGAGACGATCATGACGAGCAGTTTTTCCACGGGGGTACCTGGAGAAGGGCCGGGTCGCGCCTGTCCTGAAGATGCGCCCGATCGCCCGACCGCGCTCGGCTCAGCCTTGCCGGAAGTGGCGTCCCTGCTGTTCGAGGGCGGCGCGAAGGAGGCGGATGCCCTTGGGTCCCATCCCGTGGAGCGCCGCGACCGACGCCTCGGACCGTTGGGCGAGCTGCGCGAGCGAGCGGATCCCCGCGTGCGCGAGCGCCCGCAGCGCGGGACCGGAGAGCCCGGCCGGGAAGGCCTCGGCGTTGGGATGCGTGACCGCGTCGCGGGACATGGGAGACCCTCGTGGGAGGTGGGTGTGGGCCGCGCGCCCGAGCTAGCGGGTGGTGGTGGTGGCCTGAGCGGCCACCCGCGCCGGCTCGGCCGTTCGGGGCGCGGCGAGCGACTGGGACTGCGTCGCCTCGAGGGCGGCCAGGCGCGCCTCGAGCGCGGCGATCCGCTCGTGCTCGCCCGCCTTCGCCTCGATGGCGCGCACGTAGCGCCGCGTCCAGTAGAGGCCGCCGCCCAGCGCGGCGAACCAGAAGGCGATGGTCCATCCGGCGACGACCATGTTCATGCGTGTCCCTCAGGGCGTTGCGGGAGTCGTGGCGTTGCCGCTGGGAGGAATCTGCTGGCGGCGGGCCTCGGGGCGCCACGGGTCGGCGCGCCGCGCGACCGCGGAGCATGGCGAGATGGAGCCGCGCGGTCACCTCCTGGATCACTCGGACGGGCACCGCCAGGTGCCTGTCGCCTCACACACAGAAGACCGGACGTCCCTGCCAATACGGCCGATAAGAGCTCGCCATTCAGGCGTAATTGGAATTGGCGTTCTGGAGAGATATAGGAGTAGAGGGACTCGCTCCAAGTCTCCTTCGCCGACCGACGAGAGTGCGTCGCGCGGCGAAGAGGAGCCCGCGACCTCGTGTGAGCCAGTCGAGTCGACCGCACCGGTCGGCGCGACCACCTACGAGTCGGGGGCAGCGTGGTAACGAGGTGCCGGATCTCGAGTTGCAGCCGCGCGCGACGTGCGCGCAGCGTGCCGCGACGGGCGCACGGTTTCGCGAGACTGGCGCACAGTCCGGCGCGACCGGCGCACGGTCGGCGGCACGCGGCGTCCGGTCACCCGGGTGCTGCGCACAGTCCGCCGCGACGTGCGCACAGTGCTCCGCGACGTGCGCACGGTGCCCCGCGACGTGTGCACAGTGCCCCGCGACGTGCGCATCGTCGCCCGCGACCGAGTCGCGGTCCGCCGCGACCGAGTCGCGGTCCGCCGCGACCGCGCGGTCCGCCGCGACCGATCCGGAGCCGCTCCCGTCCGGCCTCGAGTCCGTTCGGTCCGACGTCGAGCTCGCACTGCCGTCCCCCGAGTCCACCAAATCCCATTCAGAGGAGCTTCACCCATGTACGTGATCCATCAACGAGTGACCGAAGCGTTCATGCGCGTCTGCATCTTCCTCGACGAGCATCCCATCGAGAGTCCGGTCGACATCCGGCAGGCGCGGCGGATGCTGGAAGCGTCGCTCACGCGCCTGCGCGAGCATGCCGGCACCCAGTACTTCGGGACGGCGACCGGCCGCGCCGAGAGGGAGCGACAGGTGGACCGGATCGGGCGCCTGCGCGACGAGTTCATCCGCCCCGTCGTGACCATCGCGCGCGCGCACATCGGCCCCGGGGCCGATGTGGGGATTCCGGCGGGATTCCGGATGCCGAAATCGTCGCTCAGCGTGGCGCAGGTGCTGCAGACGGCCGACGCGATGCTGGAGCAGCTCGCGCCGCACGAAGCGCTGTTCGTCGCGCAGGGCATGCCGGTCGACTTCCTCGCGCAGTTCCGCGCCGCGCGGGACGCGGTGGCGCTGGGGGCGGAGCGCCGCGAGACGCTCCACGTCTCGCGCCTCACCGCCAGCAAGGGGATCCCCGACGAGCTCCGACTCGGCCGACTCGCCGTGAACCGGATCGATGCGATCGTGCGGGCGCGCTACCGGCGCGACGAGGCGACGCTCAGCGCGTGGCGACAGGCGAAGCGAGTGCATCGCCTGCCGGGCCGGCGGCGGGTGCGCGAGGCGGCGGTCGTCGCGGCGGATCCGGTGGTGCTCGCTCCGGTGGTGCTCGCTCCGGCAGCGCTCGCTCCGGTGGCGCGTGCGCAGGTGCAGGAGGGACCGATGCGACCGCTCCTCGCCGCGTGAGCGCGCGAGCGAGCGCGTGCTCGCGAGCAGTCCGGTGATCCCCGCTGGCGCGCCACCTGGAGACCGGCGACGAACATCAGGCTCGCGACCGGAAGCCCGAGGGCGCGCTCGCGCGTGACGAGCCGCCCTCGCGCTGCGCTGTCCGTGGATCATCGCGCTGCTCCGAGGTGACGCCGCGCGGAGTGCTGCTGGGTTCCGTGCACACCTCCATGCTGGGCAAGATGGATGGGGTCGCGATGACGCTCTGACTACGCAGTGCCTAACGTCGGTCCGATACATCGGAGCGGCGGCCCGCCGCCGCTTCCTTGGCACGGCCCTCAGTCACCAACCGTCGTCAGGCCGCCGCCACGATCGTGCCGGCGATGAAGTCGTGCACGCCTCGTTGACCTCGCGTGTACGCGGCACAGGCGAGGTACACCATCATGAGTGCGTTCGCCAATACAAGGCCGACGCCCTGGCCGATACTGAAGGTGCCCAAGTCTGCCGCGAGCGCGAACACCGAAGCATGTGTCAGCTCCCAAGGTACGAGTTTCGCGGCCGTTCGGCCGACGGCCCGAAGGCTACTGAGGCGGGCGCCGTCCTGCCGCGTCACGTGAAGCCGCAGCCAACGTTTGCCCAGGGTCGCGCCTCCGCGAGAGGCATCCGCGATCGCGAAGTACAACCACGCGGGACCAGAGAAGTTCACGAGAAGCACCAGCCAGATCTCGGGGCCGCTCTGCGGAACGAACCCGAGAGCCCGCTGCATGAGCCAACCTGCCGGCGCGAGCACTGCGAAGAGCAGGGCCACGTCGACCGCGTACGCCACAGTGCGCCGAATGAGCAGGTTGGGTTTCTGCATGTACGGTGATCGTCGCTGTGCCCTTGCTTGACACCGGCCGATTCTCTCGCTCGGCGTAACGTCAGGTTGTGCCGTGGCCGATTCAGTAAATGCGGTTTGGCGGCCACGGCCGACCCTACAGTACGATGAGGCCGGGGCCGCCAACCCGCTACCCTGGCCGGCCATCTGCACCAACTGCCGCTAGCCCGCACCACGCGGATCGCGCGGATGCGATCGGCGCTCGGAGCGATCGAGCCACCAGTTGATAGAAGCACCAACTGCTGCCGAGAGCCAGATTGCGACCGTCGCGAGGACCGCGAATCCAATGCCGAGCCACATCGCGGTGCGCTGACCGACCAGATCTCGCGCGCCATACGCGGCTAAAGCAACGAACGGATACACGAGGGCCGTGGCCCACACGAGTTGGCGCACATCGGCGGCAGCCTCACTTCGCGGGCGCTCATGCTCAGACCGTCCCTTCATCGATGCTCGTCCGTGTCGGGCTAACGTCAGGTCGTGGCGTGGCCGCCTCCATAAGATGCAGGTGGGCGGCCGCGCCGTACCGAAAGGTACGACAAGGCGCGGCCGCCCACCTGCTCCCCTAGACGGCCGGCGGTCACCAACTGCCGTCATGCCCCCGCGGGCAGATCAGTAGGTGGTTGAGTGGCCGACTTCGAATGCGCGAACGCGACCGCCCTTCACGATAACGACGGCGCACGAGTAGACGGACCACGTGACAGTCGTGTCTCTGCGCGTGCCGATTGTCCTGTAGGGCCCGACTTCTTCGCGGCTCCAGCTGAAGAAGAGCGAGTCGCCCACCTGCCGCTCCGGGGCACCGAGCTGCGACCTGAGGGCCTCGTCGGTGAGTCCGAGCATGAGTTCGCTCCCTTGGAGGCGCACTGCGATCGTCGGCGGCAGATGGGGGCATGACACCCCACGATCGACTGCGCGCACCGAGTCACTGAGCGCGATGAAGGAGAGGTAGTGCTCCGGGCCGCCCATTGAGCTCGAGCCGAAGACGACGCTCACGTTCTTACCGCGCGCCTGGCCACGGTAGCAGAGCCGAGTGTCCCCGCTCGCATCAGCAGGCTCCTCCCACAGCGTCCCCCCAAACTGGGAGGACAGCGCGGTCAGCGTCGCGACTTCGGGGCGCATCACCTCCGTGCCGAGCGTGACGGCAGGAAGCAGCGCACTGTCGATAGGCGACAAGGCTTGCTGAACGCTGTCCACGCGCAACGACCTTTCGCTGTCGGGCGCAGGCGCGCGCTCAGCGCAGGCGAGCGTCGCGACGCCCGCCAAGGTAAGCCACGCTAGGCGCTGCACTGATGCCAGTCTGGTGGGCATAGCGTCACGTTGTGCCGCGGCCGTTCTCACAAAATGCGGGTTGGCGGCCACGCCGGTCCTTCAGGAACGATAAAGCGTGGCCGCCAACCCGCTACCCTAGCACGGCCATCGGACACCAGCCGCCGTTATGCCGGGCGCATTCACATAGTAAGTGCACTGCGGTCGCCGCACCCGGAAGCGGGTGAGGTGACCTGGGGCAGGCTAGGCTTCAGTTCTCCTCCAAGAGAAAGGACGCCATGACCTACACCCAGATCACTCTCGAAGAAAGGTACGCCATTTCGGCGCTACGCAAGCTCGACTACTCCTCTGCAGAGATCGCGCGGGAGCTGGGGCGCGACCCCAGCACCATCAGCCGCGAGGTGCGCCGCAACGCCTGGCGCACCGACGGCCGCTCGTACAGGGTCGACAAGGCGCAGTCGTATACGAACGAGCGCCGGCGCGCCTCGCGGCGAAACACGCAGTTCACGGCGGAGGAGTGGGCCTTCGTCGCGGACCTGCTGCGCGAGGACTGGAGCCCGGAGCAGATCGTCGGGTGGTGTGCGCGCTTCAATATCCTTGCGATCAGCCACGAGACCATCTATCGCCAATCCATGAGGACCGCGCCCGAGGCGGCACCCTCTACACCCATCTGCGCGTGATGACGAAGAACCTGCGGAAGCGCTATGGCACCTACGACAGCCGCGGCCGCCTCGCGGGCAAGCGGCATATCTCGACGCGGCCGGCCGGCGCGCACAACCGCTCGCGCATCGGGCATTGGGAGGGCGACACCGTGCTCGGCAACACGCAGCATGGCGCGTGCGTGGTGACGCTCGTGGAGCGAAAGTCGGGCTTCGTCGCGATCGGCCTGCTCGCACAACGCACGGCCGCCAACACGAACGCGCGGCTGCGGCAGCTGATCGAGGCGCAGCCGCGGCCGGTGCGCACGCTCACGCTAGACAACGGGACTGAGTTCCACTCCTACAAGAAGCTCGAGGCCGTCGTCTCCACGAAGTGCTACTTCGCGACGCCGCACCATTCATGGGAGCGTGGGAGCAACGAGAACATGAACGGGCTCTTTCGGCAGTACGCGCCCACGCGCACCTCGATGGAACACCTGACGCAGCAGGCCTGTCAGCGCATCGCGGACAAGCTCAACCGCCGTCCGCGCAAGCGGCTTGGCTTTCGCACCCCGGAGGAGATCTATGCGGCATGATGCTCAGCGGTGCACTTCAAAGTTGACTTTACATGGCCCCGTCCCGATCCAGCGGCAGCCACTCGAGCGCCGGCGTCCAGTCGAGGGAGGCGGCTTCCATCAGGGCGGTGAAGCGCCGCTTCTCGAGCGCGCTCAGCCGCTTGAGGTCCGGATACTCGGGGAGCGGCGGCTCGCCCCTTCGGCTCGCCTGATAGTTGGCTTCAAAATGCAGGCCCATGAGTGCGCGGAATCGGGCACTCACGGCTGGGGACTGCTCCACGCCGGCGAGGCACCGATCGATGATCTCGCGGAACTCGGCCAACTCTGAAGTCGTCATCTCTCGATGGACCGCCGGGTGAGTCTGGTCCGCATAACGTCAGGTTGTGCTGCGGGCACTCCATAAGATGCGGCGGCGCAGCCGCCGCTTCCATACCGTGACCGTCTGCACCAACTATCGTTAGGCGACGCCGCGCGCGCTACCCGCCTCGCTGTTGGGTTCCCGTTTCGATCTCTGCGGCTGATTTGACCTCGCCCCTTCGCATGGTAGAGGTGCGCGCCCACATCGCTTCAAACTCGGCCTCGCTTACTTCCGGACCCTCGAAGTCAGCGAGCGTCATGTTCGTGTCGCACCAGTAGCCATACTCCGTATCGTCGGGCGCAGCATAGACTGGAGTTCCGTGAGCATCGAGCCCAATCTCGCGCCACGGCTCGCCGGACGGGCCGCACTCAACCCACCATTCGCGCACGAGATGCTTGCTATCTCGGAAAGCGGCGTCTGGTTGCGGAATAAAGAACAAGAGGGCGCGCACTACGCGCTCCTTCGCATCCATGCCCTGCTGCCAGTTGGTGGCCTTTCTCGTCCGAATGAAGGTCATCTGCGTTCGCCTAACGTGTGCTTCTGCTGCAGGTGCTCCAATAGAATGCGCGGGCGCAGCCCGCGCCACCAAAGTGCACCTGTCGGCAGCAAGCTGCGTTATCGCGCGCGCGGCCAGACCCAGTCTGCTCCGCCTTAATTTAGGAGGGTGTGCGCGCATGGGCGGCGTTGGCCAGAAGGGCAAGCCGCATTGGGGCCCGTGTCACAGTGTGGGGCGGTCCGCGGTAGCGCCCTCAGCGGTCGAGAACCACGCGATACCGCGCCTTGCCGCTGCGCAGGTGCTCAATCGCATCGTTGACCCGGTCTAGCTTGAAGTGTTCAGTCTGCGGAGTGATCCCGTGTCGCCCGACGAAGTCCAGCATCCGAGCGATGTCCGACGGGCTTCCCGAAGGCGAGCTGGACACTGAGCGATGCGCCATCATGAGCGAAGTTACGGGAAAGGCCAGCGGCTCGGTCACGGCGCCGAGCACGTGTAGCCGCCCTCGTCGCTTCAGCGTTCCGAGCAGCGCCTCCCAGTCGAGTGGAACGTTCACGGTCGTCAGGAGCAGGTCGAAGCGTCCCGCCGCGCTTGCCATGGCCTTGGCATCCGTCGAAAGCATGACCTCGTGCGCCCCCATCGTCTGAGCCTCCGCCCGCTTTGCCTCCGTCGATGTGAATGCCGTGACGTGACAGCCCCACGCGCGCGCGAACTTGACCGCAAGGTGCCCAAGGCCACCGATACCAACGATCCCGACACTCGCGGTCGGCGAGATGGCGAACTGTGAGAAGGGGCTGAAGACCGTGATGCCGCCGCACATCAGCGGACCCGCCGTTCGAGGATCTACGCCCTTCGGCAACTTGAACACGGCCTGGGCCTGCGCTCGCACCTGCTCGGCGTAGCCGCCCGGCCGGCCGATGAACGTACTGACGGCGGAAGCGCACATGTGGTGATCGCCGCTCATGCATTCCGCACACCAGAGGCAGGAGCCCGCGTTCCATCCAAGACCCACCACGTCGCCCACCTTGAGATGCGAGACGCGCTCGCCGGTCGCACGGATGGTCCCTACGATCTCGTGGCCAGGCACCAAGGGATACGGAGTGAATCCCCACGCGTTGTCGATCATGCTGACGTCGCTGTAGCAGATGCCACAACTGTCGACATTCAGGTCGACCTCGTCCGGGCCAAGTGGGCCGAGTTCGTACTCGAATGGCTCGAGTGGACCACCCGCCTTGAACGCTGCAAATCCCCGAACTGTCGTCATGGCGACTCTCCGATTGCCGACGATGTGATGGTTGCGGACCGTGCGATGCGGCCGCGCTACACCGTAGGGCGAAGGATGAGAGGTAGCCTCGCGCCGTGCCTGCCATTTTCTTCCCATTTCTTGCCTGATTCTCTCCGCCGGCATGTCACCGCTGCCACTGACGTGTAGGTTAGTGAAGGCCTCGCCCTGCATCCCTGCACACACCCGGTTCAACGCGATGACTTGGGAATCACTGATTGCGCCACTGGAGCGCGCGATGCCGCAGTTGCACGCGACGTCGGGCTACGTCGCCAGCCCACTGCCCGGCTTGGGCGTCGTGCGACACACGGCGCCGACGCCACTCGAAGCGAGCGTCTACGAGCCGGTCCTGTGCCTCATCCTTCGAGGCCGCAAGCGGACTTTCTCTGGACCGGCACAGGTAGACTTTGGCCCCGGAGAGTCTCTCATTGTCAGTCACGCGATTCCGGTGGTATCGCAGGTGACGGTCAGTCCGTATCTGGCACTGATTCTCTCACTCGATGTCGAGCTGGTGCGCAGCATCGACGAGGAGATTGCCGCGGGACCCGCTCGGCGCACCACCGGTTCGGCGCTCGCACTGGGTGCGACGGATGCGCGAGTGCTCGAGGCCCTCGGCCGATACGTGTCACTCGCCGGGGATGCGTCGGAGGCGCGCATCCTGGGCCCGCTCGTCCTGAAGGAGCTTCATTTCCGACTCTGTCAAGCGACGCACGGGGGAACGCTGCACGACCTCGCGCGCGAGCACAGTGTGGCCAGCCGGATCCGAGAGGCTGTGGGCACCATCCGCAGCAGCTTTCGCGTAGGCGTGTCGGTGCGGGACCTCGCGAGGGTAGCCGGGATGAGCGACTCCACATTCTTCCGCAACTTCAAGGCAGTGACCGGCAACACGCCGCTGCAATACTTGAAGGAGATGCGACTGCTTGAAGCACGTCGGTTGTTGTCGACGCGCGGCTACAACGTGACGCAGGCGGCCTTCGAGGTTGGGTATGCGAGTCCAACGCAGTTCAGTCGTGAGTACTCGCGGCGGTTCAGCGTGCCGCCCAGCGTCCACGCTCAGGCGAGCTAACACTCCCTTGTTGGCATGGCCCAGCGAGGACGGGCAGCCTCAGGGAGAACCTTGCCGGAGGGAGTGCCCGTCGGTCGCGATAACGTCAAGTTGTGCTGCGGCCGATTCAATCAATGCGGGTTGGCGGCCCCGGCCGACCCTGAAGTACGATGAGGCCGGGGCCGCCAACCCGCTACCCTAGCCGGCCATCAGCACCAACTGCCGTTAGCGAGCGGTACGCACGGCTCGGCCCGACGGGTCAGGCTAGCGTGATCCAGAGGCCAGCGGCCACGGCGATCAGCGCCCCGGTGAGGAGCGTCCAGCGGAGAGCGCGCTGCGTGACGAACTGACTCGCCGAGCCGAGCACCATCCCGGTGAGCATGGTGATGGATCCGCTGGACGTCGCGGCCGGCGCGGCTGAGAAGAAGCGCGCTCCGAGAGCCCAGGCAAGCAGAAGAGCCCAGACCGCAAGGATCGCCATCTCGATGCGTCGATCACGTACAGAGAGAAGGGTCATGCCTGCCTCAGCTCGAAGTCCGGGTCCGTCGCGCTAACGTCAAGTTGTGCTGCGGCCGCTTTCATAAAATGCAGGTGGGCGGCCGTGCGATACCGAAAGGTACAAAAGAGCACGGCCGCCCACCTGCTTCCCTAGCGCGGCCGTCTGCACCAACTGTCGTTAGGTTGGCGCGCGCGGGAATCTCTCGGGTTCGAGCCTCGGCAAGTTGAAATGCCCGATGAGCGGGCCGATGTAG